>JAAZXX010000068.1 GCA_014239995.1 Verrucomicrobiia bacterium | reverse complement strand
TGAATTTTCAGAGCACACCAATGCCAATTATTTCCTGCACACGGGTCTTGGATTGAGCGGTCGTCCCAGTGCGGGTGCGTGGGTGACCTACGGTCTTGGCAGTGAGAGTGAGAACTTGCCAGGGTTCGTTGTCATCAATGGTGGATTGACGCCTCCTGGCGGACTTGACAATTTCTCGAGTGGTTTCCTTCCCTCCGCCTATCAGGCTTCCCTTTTTCGTCCTGACAACCCGCCGGTTGCCAATATTCGTCCTGCTGAAGCAGCCCCTGACTTTCAGCAGCGTAAATTAGACTTGCTGGAACAGCTTGATCAGGTCTCGTTGGAACAGCTCGGCCATGCGGAACCGGTGGCCTCGGCCATTGCCAACTACGAACTGGCTTACCGGATGCAATCAGCGGTGCCCGAACTGATGGATCTGAGCGGTGAATCCGAGCAAACCTCCCGTATGTATGGATTGCAATCCGACTACAAGCCGACCCAGATATTTGCCAGGGAATGCCTCCTGGCTCGACGACTTGTTGAACGTGGTGTGCGTTTTGTTGAACTGACCTGTCCCAGTGTAGGTGTGGATCGCTGGGATCAGCATGGTGGCCTTGAACAAGGGCATACTAACAACGCGCGGGCCGTCGACCAGCCGATTGCAGCACTGCTTAAGGACCTGAGGGAAAGAGGATTGCTGGATGAAACCCTCGTGATCTGGGGAGGGGAATTTGGTCGTACTCCATTTTCACAGGGAGCGGACGGTCGTGATCACAACCCCTTTGGCTTTACCATCTGGATGGCTGGTGGTGGGATCAAGGGTGGCATGGCGTATGGTGCGACGGATGAATTTGGATACAAGGCGGTGGAAAAGCGTGTAGAGATTTACGATCTTCATGCAACCATGCTGCATCTTCTTGGCATGGACCATACCCAGTTGACGTTTCGTTTTGGAGGGAGGGATATGCGCCTGACGGATGTGCATGGTAATGTCCTCCACGATATCCTTTCATAAAGACAAAAGGGGGTTCCTCTGGGTTGTATTGATGATCCGGACACGGACGTCCTGAGTTTACACCAACTCTTTGCCGAACCTGAGTTTCGTGTGTCCGTGATGATCCGCTGCACCAGAGAGACGGGAAGGGGGTGGGATTAATGGAAATAGGTAGGAGATGATCCAAGGAAGGAAGCGGCAGCCATGGAATCGCGCTCCTTCACACAAATCTTTAAGGCATGCCGAAAAACTTCTTTCCAATGAAGTCCATTATTGCGGGGCTCCATGTGACTTGGCCGGCTTTCATACTTCATGGTCGCAGGCTGGAGCGACGGGCAAGAAAAATTCCAGCAAGGATAATCACGCCACCCAAGAGTTGACTTGTTACCATGGATTCCTTGAGCAGGATCCAGGCAGCGATTGCTGCAACGAGTGGTTGTAGAAGCAGGCTCACGGAGGAAAGAGAGGCTGTCAAGTGTTTGAAACCGTAGGCAATCAATCCTTGTCCCAACACCTGTCCTGTAAAGGCCAATGCAATCAATATTCCCCAGCCATGCGTGCTTTCTGGAACCATGGGTTCATCGAGAAACCAGGCAATCAGGCCAAGCACAAGTGCGCTGAATGGTGCCGTGCGTGCCAACACCTGAGCAGTGCTTGCATACCGCCGAAGTTGCTTCAGGGAAAGCATGTAGGCTGCGTAAAAAACGGCAGCCACGATGGCAATCAGATCCCCGTAAAGATGATCTTTCGATGCGTTTAAACTGGCTCCACTCAACAATATTGCTCCCACCAGAGTGAACCCCATTCCCAGCAGGAACCATTTTGGGATCTGTTCGTTGAACAGAAATCTGGCGGCAATGGTGACAAACACGGGTGCCACATTGGTCAACAGGGTGGCATTCGCAACGCTGGTATGATGCAGGGATTCATGCCAGAAAGCCATGTCGAGCGCAAACATGAGCCCAGCCAAGGCAAACCACACCATGGAAGGCATGGAGTGGTTTTGATCGCCTTCAGTCCCCTGTTCCACCGGAGACCATATCTGCCATAACCAGAGAAACGGGAGTGCCAGCAGCAGGCGGTGGAAGGCGGTGGCAACGGGTCCAAGTTCGCTGAGTCGAACCCAGATGGGGGCTAAGCCAATGCAGCTGGCACCTGCCAGGATGGACAGAAAACCCAAGTGCTCAGGTTTGAATCGATGCTGCATAGTTCACCTGTTGGTTGGATAATCAGTTCCTGGGAAGGTTTCTCTTCCTGCTGAGCTCCTGGATCAATGTATCCACGGGCATGGTATTTAGAATATCCTCGCCCCGCAACCAGCCCTTGCGCGCGTGTTCGGCACCCAGACGGAGAAAACCGGCGTGATCCGCATGATGGGCATCGCAATTGATGACGCACTTGACTCCCTTGTCCCGTGCCAACTTCCACCAGCGCCAATCCATGTCCAGTCGATATGGATTGGCATTCAGTTCGATCCATGTACCCGTAGAGGCGCAGGCGTCTATCACGGCGACATGATCCAGTGGGTAGGCATCCCGCTCAAGCAGGAGTCGCCCTGAGGGATGCCCAAGCATGTGGACATAAGGATTTTCAGCAGCCCGGATGAGGCGTTTGGATAGCTGTTCTCTTGATTGACTGAATCCCTGGTGGATGCTGGCAACCACAACGTCGAGTTTGGCAAGGAGAGCATCATCGAAATCCAATGAACCATCGCTCAGGATGTCGACCTCTGTACCCGTGAGCAAACGAAATGAAATTCCCTTTTGCTTTAGATCCTTGTTAAGATCTGCAATGGTCGAAATCTGTTTTTCAAGTCGCGACGGACTCAGGCCATTAGCCTGAAATGAGGCCCTTGAATGGTCGGTGATTGCCCAGTAACCGAGTCCAAGCTCGACACAGTTGGCGATGATATCTTCCAAAGATTCCCTGCCGTCACTCCAGTCTGAATGATTGTGGAGTGAACCCTTCATTTCGCACCATTCTACAAGACGTGGCATACGCCCCGTTTCTGCAGCCTGAAATTCACCATGGTCCTCCCTCAGTTCGGGGGGTATGTAGGCTAAATCGAGTTGCTTGAAGATGTCCTCTTCCGTAGGGCATGGGATGCCAAGTGCAGGATCTTGTGTTTCTTCCTTACTGCGATAGAGGCCATATTCGTTCAATCTCATGCCGCGGGCGATGGCCCGCCGTCTCATTTCAACGTTGTGTTCTTTGCTTCCGGTGAAATAAGCCAGAGCAAACGGAAATGCATGGTCTTCGACCACCCGGAGATCGGCCTGCAAGCCGCCGGTGAGCATGATGGAAGCCTTGGTGTTTCCCTTGGCCAGGACAGAAATAACGGATTCCAGGGTGGTGAAAAAATCAATGACCGCTGTGGGTTGCCGTGATGAAACCAAAAAATCGATATCGTGTAGAATCTCCTTGCGACGCCTGGCACTTCCGGCCTCACTGCAGCGAGTCACCTCCGGGTGACTGCGCAGCGCCTCCAGGATCGGGTGCATGGTTGCCAGTGCGACATCGAGCCGGTGGTGGGATGCATACTTTTCCCTGAATCGAATGCCCTCCAGAATCTTTAACTGGGTTTTGATTCCAAAACCCTTGATCCCGGCGACCCTGTCTTCCTGGCAGGCTTCCTCCAGTTCCTTAATCGAAAGAATACCAAGGGTGTCATGCAGTACCTTGACTTTTTTTGGGCCCAGGCCAGGAAGTTCAAGCATCTCAATGAGCCCCGGTGCGATGGACGCCTTAAGTTCTTCATGATACTTGAGTCTTCCATGCCTTACCAGTTCAGTAACTTTTTTCTGGAGCGCATCACCGAATCCCTTGAGCGTAGCTAATTGTTCGTTTTCAACCAGTTCCCTGACGGGAGTCGACAGCGTTTCAATCCTGCGTGCACCATTGACGTAAGCCCTGGTCTTGAAAGGGTTTTCGCCTTTCAATTCGAGCAGGACAGCGATTTCCTCAAGTATGGCTGCAACATCCGCATTATCCATTCCTCGACTATGGGCTGATAGGTTTAAACTTCAAGGGGCAAAGAGAAATCTGGACCTCTCTTGTGGAGGGGGTGATAATCCGGTAATGAAATGCGTTTGCAACCTGGTGAAATTCAGTGGACTTCGAGTCTTAGCCGGGGTTTTTGCCCTGCTTTTGAATGACTCCGTTTTGGCAGAAGATACAAGCGAACCGAAGCCACCGGACCTTGTATCCGAAGACTGGAAGGTGCTTTTTGACGGACAATCCATGAAGGGCTGGAAGGTGACAGATTTTGCAGGACACGGAGAGGCTCGCGTCCTGGATGGGGCCATTGAAATTGATATGGGGCTTGCCCTCAGCGGGGTTCAATACACCAACCAGGTTGAGAAGGTCAATTACGAGATCACTCTGGAGGCAATGAGGCGTGATGGGGGTGATTTTTTCTGTGGACTCACCATGCCATACAAGGAGAAACATTGTTCTTTTATATGTGGGGGCTGGGGTGGGGGAGTGATCGGGTTGTCCAGTATCAATGGGATGGATGCCGCCGAAAACGAGACCACGGAGTTTAAAAAATTTGAAGACAATCAATGGTATCGTATCAGCCTGCGAATGTTGGAGGACCGTATATTAGGATGGATCGACCAGAAGTTGTTTCTCGATGTCAGTACCGTGGATGTGAGCATCGGCATGCGTATTGGAGAGATTGAACAGTCCATCCCTCTGGGCGTTGCAACCTGGATGACTTCGTCCTCTATTCGGGATATGCGTATCCGAAGCGTGGACATCAAGCCTTGAGTCTGGGGTAGCGATTTCCGACCGCAATCCTTGTCCAATGTTACAAGTGAACATGGTTTACGCCTACTGAAGGGGCTGTTGCCGTTAACTTCCAATGACCCAATTGATCGGATGGTTACCGTTTGTCACCCGTGGAGCTTCCGTTTGCAATCCTAAAGGGTGAGCTTGTGCATGCTGGATCATGCTGTCGATTCAGGGTGGTTTGATCGCCATCTTGTCCTGCCGGAATACCGCGATCGTCGCAGGGACCTTGGTAATCTATTCATCCGTTCACTGCGCATTCAGGCTGCCCAAGGGGCATCTCAGCGGGGGATGTCTTTGAAAGTTATCTCAAGGTATTCGAGCATGCGCCCTCACCTGGGAGGTTTTGCGGAGCGCGGTGCTTGCAATACGGCGTATCAGGAAAATAAACCTGTTCATGGCCCCACGACTGCCACACAGGAGTGAGCTTCCTGAAAGAACTTCTGAGCTGCTTCCTGCACGTCCTGGAGGGTAACTGCGCGGATTGCCTCGTCTTCCTTCATGGGGTGGTCGTAGCCCAAACCGTAGAGCTCATCCAAGGCACTTGACATGGCCAGATGACCGAGTTCCTGCCGGGCAATCTGCCTTTGTCCAAGCATTTTGGCTTTGGATCGATCCAGTTCTTTTTGGGTGATTCCCTCGGTTTTGAGGGTTTCGATTTCGGATTTTAATTCCTTTTGCACCAAATCGACCTGCTCAGGCGAGGTGCCCGCATAGAAAGCAAAGTATCCCGGCAGTATGCCTGGCATATGTTGAGCGCCTACATAATAGGCCAGCCCCAGCTCATCCCGAATGCGCATGAAAAGCCGAGAACCAAGATCGCTGCAAGTTTCCTGTAACAAGTCGAGAGCATGGCGTTCACGGTCGAAAAAAGTGGCACCAAGGAAACCGAGCACTACCACGGATTGCTTTTTCTCAGTGGACTCACTCAGGGAATGTAAAGCGGCACAGGACGACGTATTCTCCTTGGGCAGGTTGATGGTTGATTTGTTGGGACCCTTATCCCAGAAACGACTCAATCGATCCTTGGTTTCCTCGATATTGATATCACCAAAGACGCATATGACTTGATTTCCAGGTGTTATCAGGTTCTGACTGTGTGTCCTGATGGCCTCGATAGAAAGGGATTCAACAGAGCTTTCTTCACCCGAGGGGTTTAGTCCGTAACCTTTTTTCCCGAAGAGTCCACGCCTCATCAACTTGAAACATCGACTTAACAGCTGATCCTTCTGCGCCCGGATGCCGGCAAGTTGGACTTGACGTTCTCGGTCGATTTCTCCTTCGGGAAACCTTGATGCACGCAGTATTTCTTGCATCAAGTCGAGTCCAAAAGCCTTATCCTGACTTAATACCTCGATATTCACCCCAAAGCTGTTGTTTCCGGCGTATGATTCAATACTTCCACCAATGGACTCGACAGATTCCATCAAATTGGCAGCATCCCTTTGGTTTGTCCCCTTCAGTAAACCCTGTGCCATCAGTTGGGTAATACCATTGTTCTGAGGTTCTTCAGTCAGGGTGCCTCCAAAAAACACGGAACGCATTTCTACGAACGGCAAACGATTGTCCTGCTTGAGCAACACCCGCATTCCGTTTCCAACTTCCCATTTCTCGATATTGGACTTGGTAGACGCGCTGCATACCTTGGATGGTGTGGGGCGTGCGCCATGGGGGAGTAATGCATATGAAGTGCATGTGTTTTTGTTGAGGTATTTTTGCGACACCTGCTTCAGAGTATCTGGAGTCAAGGCCTCTACCTTCTCGAGGTAACGGTTGGAAAACTCAAGATCGCGCGCAGCCATCCAGGCACCACCCAGTTCTTGGGCTTGACCCTGCATGGTTTTACGGGTGGCCAGATTGGAGGCACGCAATTGTTTGATGGCCTTTTGCAGTTCGGATTCCAGAATGCCCTCTTCCTGAATGCGTCGTATTTCATCTGTAACGGCCTTGGCGACAGCCTCGTATTTTTCTCCATCGAATACACCACTGATACCGATAATCCCTGGTTTACCTGGATTGTAGGTCCAGGCGTCGATTCCGTGGACAAGACCAAGTTCCTCACGCAGGCGTCTATACAAACGAGAACTTCTCCCTCCGCCAAGGAGGATAGATAGTGTTTCCAGGGCGGGTAAATCCTGATGTCCAATACCTGGGATGTGCCATGAAAAATGTGCATGTCCCAGTTCGATGGATGCCTCCTCAATACGTTGTCTGGGTGAGGATTGAGGAGGTTCGTCTGGAATTAAAATCGGGGGTAAAGGGGAAAAGGAAGCACCACTGTAGGCTTCGGACACTTGCTCAATGACATGCTCAGGATGGATGTCTCCCACCACGACAAAAAACTGGTTGGAAGGAGTATACATTTGCCGGTAATAATCAAAAACATTCGCACGTTTGATGCGGTTGAAAACATCCGGATAACCAATAACGGTATAACGGTAGGGAGAGTGTAAGTATGCTGTTTCGAACAGGCCACGACCGGATCTCCTTGCAGGATCGTCGTGGTTCATATCCATTTCCCGGCGTATGACCTCCAGTTCACTGGCCAGTTCGTCCTCTGGCAAGGTGGCGTTCTGCATGATGTCACAGAGAATATCTACCGCGACTTTTGCTCCAGCTGAAGGTACGTTGACGTAATAGACGGTACGGTCGAATGAGGTGTAGGCATTCATGTATCCACCTGCCTCTTGCACTTCCTGATCAATACGTCCCTTTCCGCGTGTGGTGGTACCCTTAAAAAGCATGTGCTCCAAGACATGGGAAAGACCGGCTCCCAGCCACTGTCCCTCATGTACACTCCCGGCTTGGCACCATGCCTGCACAGAAACAACCGGCGCACTTTTGTCTTGGAGTAAGATCAACGTGAGCCCATTGGGTAAGTGGCACAGTTGAGCCCCCGAGCTGGTGGTGGTCATTGAATAAGATTTTTTTTGATCCATTGTTGGAAAAGGGGATGCCTGTCGGTTATCTGTAAATGCTTGCATGCGGAGGTTTGGTGCCCGCGTTGCATGCAAGGTCTAGGAGGGGGGGTGGCCTTCCGGATGCCGGGCTTGACATGGTTTCTGCGTGGAATCAGGAGGTCGCCTGCGTGGAAGAAAGGGTTCGGTAAAGGCGCTGCTGAAGTCGTAGACAGACTTGAAGTCGTCTCTCGTATCCTCCTGTGTCTTGGATAAAAGGTTATGGTCTACCATGTTGAAGACGATTTCTCCAAAATCCTCGCATTGTTTGATTCCCCAATCATGCATCACCGTCAAGGTCATCGGACCAAATTGACTCAATGCATATTCACGAATACCTTCCAAAAGCTGGTTTCCCGATACGTGCTGTGGCCTTTTCACGGGCGCATTTGCCTTTTTTAAAATGCTCTGGGTGTGGTCCAGTGCATCTCTGAGAAAGTAATAGGCCTCAGGCGCATACCTCGTATCGGTTTGCGTGATTTGTTCTATTGTTTGATCAAAATCCAGTGTCTGCATGTGCTTCGATTGGCCATGATTTTTCTTGCGATCCTTCGCTATGTCGCTCGAGTCGGAAATGCTTCACGCTATAACCGACAAGCAGCAATACGAGGATCCAGAATAGTGCCCATTGCTCTTTATGGGTGAGAAAAGCCACCTCTCTTCGTTAAACTCTATTTTCCATTCTGACAATAAATACATGAAAGTTTTTCTGGCCATGATGTCCCTTGTAAGGTCTCTTTGTTAACTGTACTGAAGAGCATTTATGGGTCCCAATCATAACATAGGCTTAAGTGGCTATGCCAAGTTTCGTGGCCGATGGAAGTGGCTTGTCCTCTTCGTGGGGTTTCCTTTATTGGAGGTGTGGCTTATTATGAAGCTGAAAACATCCATGGGGTGGCCTCTTACCCTCTGGCTCATCCTCATGACAGGTGTGATCGGTGGAAGCCTTGCTCATCGCCAAGGCTTCACGACAATCCAAAAAATGCAGTTCGAGATGGCACATGGACGCATGCCAGCAGCCACGCTCGTTGACGGTCTCTTTATCTTCGCGGCCGGCTTATTGCTCATCACACCCGGCATGATCACCGACGCCATTGGTTTCTGTTTGCTGATTCCCACCTTACGGGCCTTTTTTCGCAAGCGCCTGGTTGCACAGTTCAAGCGACAATTCCGTGCGAGCAACGTTATGTCAGGAACGCAGTCTTCCTCTGAAAGCGATGATGTGATTGACGTTTAATGCCAGGCTTGCTGAGAAAATAGCTGTATTTGCCGGTCGACATTCCGTGCCTGGTCCGTTGGTTCAGCTGGACGGCGCGCTTGCAATTTGACGTGCCACCCCGCAGGGGGAGTAGCCCATGCGGGGCATGAGTCTCATTTAACGGCATTTCAAGAGGTTTAATTCAGCTCTCGGATCCATATATTTCTAAAGCGAACAGGATTTCCATGATCCTGGAGCACGAGGGGTCCTTTTGGAGTGACTCCCTTGAACGCAGCTGCCGTGGTGGCTCCGCCCTTGATCGGGGTGTTGTGCTGAATCAATACCCCGTTGTGCAACACTGTGAATGATCCTGGATTAACTGACCCGTCCTTCTGGGGTTTGGGGGCAACGAAAAGAATGTCATAGGTCTGCCATTTGCCTGGAGGGCGAGATACGTTGACCAAGGGGGCGGCATTCCCATAGAAGGAACCAGCTTGTCCATCGAAGTAGGTTGTATTGTTGAAAGAGTCCAAGACTTGGATTTCATAGCGTCCCTGCAGATAGACTCCACTGTTGCCACGTCCCTGGCCATTCCCCGTGACCACGCTGGGGGATGCCCATTCTATGTGGAGCTGGACATCACCAAAACTTTGCTTTGTGCGAAGGGATCCGGTCCCCTTCTTGACCTCCATTGCAGAGGAGGAGGTGATCAGGTTCCATTTCGCTGCTTCATCGCCGTTCTGCCATGCCTCAAGACTGGTGCCATCAAAGAGAACGGTCGCATCCGACGGAGGGGCTCCCTGCTCGCCCGGGGTGACAACAGTGGGTGAGGATTGTTTGGTTTTGGCGTCATTATCAGCCCCGTGCATCCCAACGGGTAGCAGACACAGCGACAAAATGACGACGGCATAATGGTGTTGAATGATCTCTTTCATATGATGAACGGTTTCTTTGTTTAGTTGTGGATACAGTAAAGTTTTCGGTTAACCCTGATGAACAAGTGGCCGTGGGCGGCAGCGATGGAGGAACGCGTCATGTTGTCACCGCGTTCACCCATCGAAATGTTTGCTCGGACATCTCCTGTATCGGTATCCACGATCACTACCTGGCCGGCAAAATTCAGCAGATATACTTTACCGTCAGCCACCAAAGGGGAGGCTTCGTATTTGCTGCGACCGGGTAATTCCCGTGACCATTTAATCTTTCCACTGCGCGGCTCCACACGAGACAGCGTGCCTCGCACGTCGCTCAGTATGAAAAAATCCCCGTAGGCGAAGGCAGGGGTCGGGACATCAGAGCTCAAGGATCGGTTGTCCTTGCTGACCCATGCCAGTGAAGCATCGCTGAGTGTGCCGTTTCCTCCCAGCCGGACGGCATAGATAGGGTCTTTTTTAGGGGCACATGCGAGAACGATTCCGTCTCCAGCGATGGGAGAGGGGACCAGTCGCCAGTGAGTGATGCGGTTGGGGTTCCATGTGCCCCAGCGCCATAGCTCATTTCCTGTTTTGGGGTCGTGGCCGGTCAAGGCATCACCACCCGTGATCAGTATTTCTGTGCGCCCATCGTGGGTGTAGGGTATGGGTGTTGAGAAGGCTTCCAAGGATTCCATGCGTGCCTTGCTGGGGCGTGTGATCTTCCATTTGGTTTTCCCTGTAGCAGGATCCATAGCAGCGATATAGGAAAGGTTGGGACGGTCCTTGAATCCTTTTCCGTGTACGGGCACGTTTCTCTGCAATACCTGAAGATACAAAGTGTCACCAAAAAGCAAGGGACTGCTGCTAAAGGTCCATTGGAAGGTGAACTCGCCCCATTTTTTTTCAACATTAAATCCCCACAGCTTCTCGCCTTCCATGCCGAATGCAACCAGTTCCCCGTTCCCGTAAAAAAAGATTGCCTGTTTACCGTTGGTTACCGGGGATGGTGAAGCGTAGGTGCTTCGATTGTCTCGGTGGATACCCACAGCAACGTTCTTGGACCAGATGATCTCTCCAGATACACGGTCAAGGCACATTGCCAGGAGCGTTTGATTGGTTTCGTCGGTGGAGGAAATCAATACCTTGTTCCCCCAGATTGCAGGGGTGGCCGCACCGCTCCCGGGTAAATCTCTGGCCCACACGACCTGATTGGTTTTAGACCATTTTTCCGGAAGTGGTGTTTCATCAGTGAAACCGTTGAAATGTGGTCCACGCCACTGCGGCCAGTTGGCTGCCTGTGACGC
>JAAZXX010000689.1 GCA_014239995.1 Verrucomicrobiia bacterium | reverse complement strand
GGCCTACTCCTCCATCACTGTATGTGCAAGAAATCACTTTTTTTAAGTTGCAATCAATTACAAATTCTGCGGGTTGCATATAATCTTTGCTTTCTCCCATAATATAGTATTTGTCTTTTCCCTCTGAATGATAGTACCAGTATGCGCCAAGCGTCTGGGCTATTTCAGGGGTAACCCCATAACAAAATGTAAATGGCATTGCTTTTCCACGATTTGGAAAGCATTTGCCTTCTGCCGCAAGTTTTGTGTCCTCGAGACTGTCCACGTTTGCGGTAACAATAGAAGCTCCTAATCGCTCAAAAAGAACACTATGTCTTCTGTACCCTTCTAACTGAAGGGTGCATTTGGGTCACCACGCACCTCTATAAAAAAGCAAGATACAAAACTTTGTATTGATATCATCAGGAATGGTGATTGTTTTGTTCTCAATATCTGTCAATGAGATTTTCGGAAAATCTGATCCAATTTTTAGCATCTGGGTATTCATATTTTGTCCTTTTCAAAAAGGGTTTAGTCATGGGATTCAGTCACGCGACCAAATCCTTCAGGGTTTGTTTTACACTGGCGTCCTGAAAGTGCAATTTGTCGATTTCCTCTTCCAACACAAGGTCGTTGTGTGTATCTGCAAATTTCTTTAGCTCTACCTCCTTTGCTTGCGATTGGTTCATGGATTCAAGACTGGCAATTTTGGCAGCCCAAGCGATGGGATTCTTCTTGCCGACTTTCTTGTCATACTCAAGACACTGCTGAAAGTCGCCCTTCACATAGGCTCCGAGCATGACATCGCCCAGCCGTTTGTCCGCATTCGTGGCTCCCATGCCCACGGGGTCCAACTCGTAAGCTTTGATTAGTAAGTCCGTGCCCTCTTCTGCCCTGCCGGTCAACACCAGCAATTCCCCATAACCTGAGACAATGCGGGGGTCGTTGGAGTTCATATCATAGGCTTTGCGTCCATAAAACTCGGACTGTTCAAAATCCTCAAAGAACTTGTTGACCTCACAGAGGATTCGATTGCACTCGAAGTCGTTATCATCAATTTCCAGCGCCTTCTGAATCATAGAGTTGACTTTATGAACAAAAGTATCCCAATCATCATGAAGATAGCCTGCTCCCATCCCCTGACCGAGAGAACAGGCCTTCCACGCATAAGCCTGTGCATTGTTGGGGTCTGCCTCAATGGATTTATCTAGCATCTCTAAAGCAGATAGGACGCCCTCCTTGGAAAATTTGTGATGAAAATCCCTTCCCCGCAAGAGATATTCGTATGATGTCAGGCTTTCGGTGGGCTTGCGTTTGGCACGCTCAAGGCTGGCTGTTTCCAGTTTGCCCACAAGAGCCACCATGATTTTGCGGACGATCTCGTCCTGCACCTCGAACACATCATCCATTGTACGGTCATAGCGTTAACTCCAGAGAGTATTGTCTGTTGACGGATCAGTTAGATCAACCGAAATCCGCATACGGTTTCCGGACGAGCGAATGCTTCCGGTGGCGATATAATGGATGCCGAACTCTGAGGCGATTTGAGCGTTGTTTATATCTTTGCCTTTAAAGGAAAAAGCTGTGTTGCGGGAGATGACCTCTATAGAATTGATACGAGAAAACTCTGTAATGATATCCTCCACAATACCATCGACCAGAAAGTCATTGTCCTCGACATTATTGAGGTTGCTGAAAGGCAGGACAATCAGTCGCGGTTTTTCATTGGCAGATGGTTGCCGCATCGTCGGCGCTGCTGATGGATCCGAGGAAGATATCTGTGAAACCTCCTCCGTTTCATGCCCCAGCAATACGTTAAAGGTATGCACAGGCTCCTCAATGTTCTTCATCTCCTGAGCCCCCTTGCTCACAAAGCTCAAATCGAGTTTGCGGCGAACCTCATCGTGAAACTTTCCTGAGACGCAGATGCCACCTGGTTCCGCAAGTGGCTCAAGCCGAGCTGCAACGTTCACTCCGTCTCCGTATAGGTTGTCCCCCTCCACGATCACGTCCCCAAGATTTAAACCTACCCGAAACTCCATCTGGTCTTCAGGAGTAATTTTTAAGTTCCGATCTCGTAAATTGCGTTGGAACTCGACCGCAGCTACGATCGCATCCACTGGACTGGCGAACTCGGCGATCACAGAGTCTCCAGCACTCCCGAAGACACGCCCATGGTGCGCTTCGATGGACTCATCGGTGAGAGTTCGACAAGCTTTGAGATTTCTCAGCGTACGGTCCTCATTTTCTCCCATTTTTTTGCTGAAACCTACCACATCGGCAGCAAGGATGGCGGCTAATTTCCTTCGGGGTTTCTGTTCACTCATGGTTCTTCAAATTTATAAGACAAGCGTTACAATATAAGAACTCCGACAACTGCAGATTATAAATAGGATTGATAAATCATAGTACAAAAAACATTTAGGACTCAATCATTGCAACAATGAATGTTTCTCTGT
>JAAZXX010000688.1 GCA_014239995.1 Verrucomicrobiia bacterium | reverse complement strand
GGAAAAACCTCGCTGATGCAGGCCTACCGGATCGAATCCTTTGGATTCGTGCGTTAGCTGAAAAATACGACTGTCTCGACAGCTCACGGGTCGGAATTTACGGCGGGTCGGCGGGTGGCCAAAATGCGCTCGCAGCGTTATTATCACACGGCGATTTCTACCAAGTCGCCGTGGCAGACTGCGGTTGCCATGACAACCGCATGGACAAAATCTGGTGGAACGAAGCATGGATGGGTTGGCCAATCGGCCCGGAATACTCTCAAAACAGCAATGTCACTCACGCCCATAAACTAAAAGGTAAGTTATTGTTGATCGTGGGTGAACTTGATCGGAATGTCGATCCAGCAAGCACTACACAGGTCGTTAATGCTTTGATTAAAGCAGACAAGGATTTTGACTTCCTTCTTATCCCGGGAACAGGGCACGGTGCGGCAGGAACTCCCTACGGTCGTCGCAGGCAAATGGATTACTTTGTAGAGCATATCCTTAAAATGAAGCCTAGATGGGAGTGATATATTTACTGGCCACTCTAAACCCCCTGTGGTCGCTGACCTCCTCCGCAAACACGGCAGCAAAACCGGGTTTTGAAAGCTGCTGACAACTAAACCAACCCGCTCCACCACTTGAGCGCCGCAGGGTTGTGATTCCACACCGCGCACAATCCTGTCGCCAGGCGTGGGACAAATTGAAAGCTGAGGGCAAATAAAGAGGTCTCACTCAGCCATTCACTGAAAGTGTGTGAGACTTATTGGGAATAGGGAGATGCATTACTATTTGCACTGTTTCAGAACGTTCCTTATTGGAGTTTTGATTGTCCCTAAATACTCTCACTCAACTTGGGCCAGAAAGTCGACGGTTGGCAAAACGATTCTCGTATTATCCTTCTTGTAAGTGGGGTTCCATGGGGATATGCTGCCCCGAATTAACCTGCCAATCGGTCGACTATACCTATGAATACGCAACGAAGGCGGCGATTGATCTTTTTGGATACAGTTATTTTCTCTTTACTGGTTTGGGGGGCAGTGGCTTTTCTCGCGGACTTTATGCATTGGTTAGGTCCGAGTCTATTGGATTCCCTTTGGATTATTGGGGGAGCGTTTCTAGTGGTGAGCCTCCTAGTTTGGCGCCTTGAAAGACGTCATGGAATCCGTCTTGCAATAGTTGCTGTATCATTTCCTTTGGCTCTTGGTATATCGGAGCTACTTTTTCAATGGTTCGCTCTTCGGCCATTCTTGCCCTACGACGAAGAATCATTTCGACGCGATATTGCTTCGTCCTGGCGAAATCCCGTTCCAATTAGACGCATGGCGCACAGGTTTCGTATTGTGGGTTTAGCGGACTCTTACGGGCGCGCCGGGGGACACCAAAACTTTCACTACCTTCTGGAGGATCGATTGAATGCCTCTGGAGACGAATATGAGGTAGTCAACATTTCTCTCGGTGCTATCGAAATGGAGCACGAACGAAAACTCTTGGATCGATTTGCGATGCGGTATCATCCTGATCTCGTCTTGCACAGCTTCTTTGTTGGTAACGACTTTGGTAGTATTGCAGGAGATTATGTAGACTTTGGTGGTATCCATTTTCACCTGAAGAAGGGGCGGCGTGCCTTTCGTCCGGCTAATTTCGCACTATCTCAATGGGGGAATCGATTTCTTAAGTTGTGCCGCGAAAGATGGCGTCAAGAGCGAGAGCGTTTGGATGGGGGTGGGACCTTCTCAGAAGCTTCCTTTCTTGAAATCGAAAAGGGAAAACTGAAGCTTTTCGAACGAAATTCGGAGTATTTGTCTCGAAGTTGGGAACGTGCGAAGGAGAACTTAAGAGCTATTCACCGCCGTGCAGAGGAAGGGGGGGCTGTGGTCGTGCTTGTTATTCATCCAGATCAGCTCCAAGTCGAACCTGGTTTGCGTAAACGACTTGCGGGTGCCTTCAGTGTGAACTTCTAGTCCTACCAACTTGACCAACCTCAACATTTATTGCGGGCTTATGCGCGGGAGAATGGAATTCATATAGTCGATTTGCTTGAGGAGTTTCGACTCCAAGGCAATCAAGGGGGCCTGTATCTCAAGCGAGATACGCATTACAACGAAGCAGGGAATGCGTTTGCTGCGCAGTTGATTGGCGAATCACTTCTGCAAGAGGTTTTACCGGAGTTGCTAGACTCAAAGTCCGCCCTTCAGCTGCCCTAAAGACCAAGACGGATGAGTCACCCGTTTCTTGGTCTCCGGTGGAGAAGTTCCCGGTCCCGACGAATCTTATTGTATCCTCGCTTGGGTTCCGCTGGGAATCTGTGGCGGAAGGGGTAGCTTAAGTGATCAATTCAATCTGTTGAGTTGAAATCGTATCGTGGCGATATAAGGCGATGCTACGGCACTGGAATCGCTCGTTTCGAAATCTCTGACCAGTCGCCGATGTAGCATGAACCAACGAAAGGTTCTT
>JAAZXX010000687.1:383-2444 GCA_014239995.1 Verrucomicrobiia bacterium | reverse complement strand
AGTGAGCCTCAACGCCTTGAAGGAACAAGGTGACTTTGTTGCGGCGACCAAACTTGGGCTAAAGGCAATCATTTGCTCTCATCGGTTCTTGATGGCACCCGGGGAACACAAAAATAGATCCTATGGGATAGCCGCTGATCTTGCCCGAATCCTTTGGCTTTCGGTTCCTGATAAGGAGCTCCTGGCTTTATCGGCAACTGATAAGCTCACCGGCAACACCCTCGAAGCGCAAATCAACCGGATGCTGCAGGATGAAAAGAGTCAGCGCATGATCCATTCGTTTTGCGACCAGTGGCTCAACCTGAGGTCCTTCAACAAGGTGACGCCTTCGCTTAAGCTTTATCCTTTGTACAACGATCTTTTGAATCATTACCTGCCACTCGAGACCGAGGCTTACCTTAATCATTTGGTTCAGGAAAACCTACCTGTCGGGCATTTGATTGACGCGGACTTTTCCTTCCTGAATCAGCGCTTGGCCCAACACTACGGTATTGAAGGGGTGTTTGGTCAGCAGATTCGCAAGGTGTCTTTTGGGCCGGAAGTACCGCGTGGTGGCCTCTTAACCATGGGTAGTGTACTCAAGGTTACGGCTGATGGATTTGATACTTCACCCATCCTGCGGGGCGCGTGGATTTCCAAGAATATTGCGGGCAATACACTTTCGCCTCCTCCAGAAGAGGTAAAGGCAATCGAGCCCGAACACGGTAAGGAGGCCGCCACTCTACGCGAACAAATTGAAGAACATAAAAACAACCCGACCTGTTACGCTTGTCATAAAAGCATTGATCCCTACGGGTTCGCTCTGGAGAACTTCGACGCTATCGGGCAAAGGCGTACGAAGTATCGGGTTAAGCTTCCGCACCGAGGTACTTTCCAGTATCGCCCACAAGGTTACTTTAAACTGGCAGGAGAAGTGGACGCAGCAGGGGAGATTGATAAGGACAAGTTTGAGTATGTTTTCGGGCTCAAGAAGATTCTGCTCTCTGATCACAAGAAGATTGCCTATAATTTCGCCAAGAAATTTTTCGAGTATGCTACTGGCTATAAGCCCAACCTAAAGCAACGCCAGCACCTCCACGCGATGATCCCGGATAATGCTGAGGAATGCCGGATGAAAGACTTGATTACAAAGGTGTTGGTCTATTCACTGGAAGGAGAGCAGCAATGAGAAATATTAGTCGAAAAGATTTCCTCAAAATCGGGGGGGCGTTGCCGTTAGCATTGCAGTCGCTGAGCCAGCGTGCTGAGGCGAAAGTCAAGACACCGCCCAAGCGCATCATTTTCATCAACAGTTGCCTGGGCTTTTATGAGCCCTATTTTTTTCCGAAGAAACGCGGTGACCTAGCTACCTCTGATTATTTGAAGGGGATGAAGACGCTGGAGAAGGTGACGGTCTTCCAGAATCTCTTTCATCCCGGTATGAACACCAGTAATCACGACTCAGAAAAATCGTTTCTTACAGGTACGCCAAGCCCGGAGTCACCCACCTTTGTGAACGGCATGTCGCTGGATCAGGTGTTGGCCCGACAGATGGGAGGCGACACTCGCTTTCCCTTTCTCAATTTCAGCATCTATGATCGAGGCTGGGGAATATCCTGGAATGACCGTGGTTCGGCCATTCCCCCGATGCACGATGAGCAAAAGATTTTTCAGATGCTCTTTGAAAAGGAGGATCTAAAGGCGAAAAAACAGCAACTCCAGAATGACCAAAATATTTTGGATTGCCTCCGGCGCGATCTGGCTCAGTTGCGCAAGCAAGGAGCTAACGCTGGCAAGCTGGAGAGTTACCAGGCCGTGATTGCCGAATTGGAAACCCAATTGAATCACGAAAAGTTCTGGCTCAATGCCAGTAAGCCGAAGGTTCCGAAATCCCTGAGCGACGATCAGGAGTTTGTGTTCTCTACCAAGATTAGGAACCTGTTCGAATTGGCGAAACTGGCTTTCCGGACCGACTCGACCCGCGTCATGACTATCTCCATGGACTGGATCTATGGAGCCATCAAGGTGCCGGGAGCCACCGGGGGGTGGCATACTTTGTCTCATCATGGCGGCAGGAAGGAC
>JAAZXX010000687.1:0-373 GCA_014239995.1 Verrucomicrobiia bacterium | reverse complement strand
GGCAAGCCGGATATGATTGCCAGACTGAGTCGCATCGAGATCGACACCCTCAAGCATTTCAACCAGTTCCTTTTCGAGATGGATCAGATCAAGGAAGAGGGCGGAACTCTGCTTGATCACACGACGGTGATGATGGGTAGCAACTTTGGCGACTCCTCCAACCATACTTGCAACAACCTGCCGATGATCGTGGCCGGTGGCGGCTACCGGCATCAAACCCATACTGTCCTTGAGAAACAGACTCCCCTTTGCAACCTCTACCTCGAATTACTCCACAAGCACGACGTCGACGCAGCCAGTTTCGGCAGCAGCGTCGCGGACATGGGCTTGCTCAAGGGCTGATTTTCACGATCAAATCCGGCAAATTCATTGA
>JAAZXX010000686.1 GCA_014239995.1 Verrucomicrobiia bacterium | reverse complement strand
GAAGAGAGCTTTAAGTTGCAGCCAGCCGTCAAGGTCAGCTTTCAACTGCCACCCTTGGAAATGGGACAGATACGTGTCAACGGTTTACCGCTGCCGCAAGGAGGATCCACACCGTGGGCTGGGTATTTTTTTCAGGAATATGGGATCAACATTTCAGCTGAGCCTGCCTTTGGTTTTGAATTCCATGGATGGGAGGGACACGATCAAAACGACCCCCAGATCACTCTTTTTCCATCGGATTTGCTTGCATTGACGCCTTTGTTCAAACCAGTTGCTGAACCTGTGTTTCCCGTTTCATTCGGGCAGATTCGACTTTCTGAAATCATGTATCATCCGGCGAGTCACCGTCCAGATGAGGAATTCATTGAACTTGTGAACACCGACGATCATCCCATAGACATGTTGGGTTGGCGACTGGATCGTGGGGTGGATTATACGTTTCCATCCCATGTCCTGGAGCCTGGCGAGTACCTTGTTGTTGCCGCCAATCCAGAAGCCTACTTACAGGTCTACCCAGGTGGCGCCAAGCCACTGGGTCCATGGACGGGTCAATTGAGCAATGCCACCGAAACCATTCGGCTCAGGAATGCTGCAAATGATACGGTGGACGTTCTTGACTATGCCGATGAAGGGGATTGGAGTCAACGCGTGCGGGGGCCCACGATCCATGGTCACCAAGGTTGGACATGGTCCAATGCCCATGATGGGGATGGTCATTCTCTTGAACGAATCCTCCTGATCGAGGGGACTCAACACCCGCAGAACTGGAAAGCTTCCCTTGCCGTTCATGGTACCCCTGGATTTCGGAATTCAGTCCGATCAGATAAGATCGGGCCTCTGCTTTGAGAGATCAGCCATGCGCCCATCGTACCAGGATCTCATCAGGAGGTGTGGGTATCGGCCCGGGTGGAGTCCATCACAGGCGACCTCCATCAGGTGGAACTCCTTTATCGCGCGGACGGGGATGCTTCATTCGAAACTGTTCCCATGCAGGATGATGGTCGTCTTGAGGATCGCCTTGCCGAAGATGGCCTCTATGGTGCTGCCATTCCAGGCTTTGCCAACCAAACCGTTGTTGAGTTCTGGGTGCGTGCCAGCGATCAGGAAGGATTGGTTCGTCATTGGCCAGCATCCACACCCGAGGGGCAGCTGGTCAATGCCCTCTACCAGGTGGATGACACCCTTCACGACCCCTTCAAACCTGTGGTAAGGGTCATTACGACGGAGGCGGAGCGATCTGAATTGGAGGCGATAGGTCAACTGCCCTGGAACCAGACCAGTGATGCTCAAATGAATGCCACCTTTATCATCGAGGAAGGTGGGAAGGTAGAGTTGCGTTATCTGGCAGGCCTGAGATTGAGGGGAAGTACCTCCCGGGCCTTATCCCCAAAGAATCGCAGG
Organism: Verrucomicrobiia bacterium; assembly: GCA_014239995.1. Classification (GTDB taxonomy): domain Bacteria; phylum Verrucomicrobiota; class Verrucomicrobiia; order Limisphaerales; family AAA164-E04; genus AAA164-E04. Next base: position 1,045 of record JAAZXX010000686.1, on the reverse strand, counting down.
GTGAACTTTACCAGTCAATCACCTTGGCGAGGCCGCACATCGGTCATTTTCAATGCGATTAATGTCCCCTCCCAAGTGCTTGGCTCGGCATTGTTTCGTGCTGCAGGAGTTCCCGCAGCGGATTGTCGTCCGGTAGTCTTCCTGGAAAACGGGGAGAATCATGCTGCGGTTGGGTTTCCTCAGTTCGGATGCTATGCCCAATCCGAGCCCTGGGATGACCTTTTCACAAGGCGTCATTTTCAAGGCGACGGAAATCTATATCGTCCATTTGGATACGGTAACTTGGAGTATCTTGGGGCCGATCCGTTCGCTTATCAGTTGCCTGGTTTTTACCACAAGGCCAACCATGTGGAGAAGAATGACTGGTCTGACTTGATGGGATTAACCCGCGTGCTTTCCCAAGCGCCGGACCTTGCGTATGAAGCAGCTGTGGAGAAAGTGGTGCATGTGGACGCTTGGTTACGGTATTTTGCCATGGATACCTTGCTTGCCAACATGGAGACGAGTTTTGCCAACGGCGGGGCAGGAGATTACGCACTCCACATTGGGGCAGAGGATGGGAGAGCCACCCTGCTTCCCTATGATCTGGATTCCATACTGGGTATGACAATCAGTGGACTGGACGCTTCCATCTTCAGGGCGACTTTCCAGGAGGTTCCGGCAAGGTTCCTGAGGTCTCCCGGATTCGCGCGTGCTTATCATCAATTACTGGAGCGACTTTGTGAGGAACTTTTCTCGCCAGAACGCATGAATCCACTCCTGGAGAACGTTCTGGGAGACTGGACCGATGCTGCGTTTGTGTCGCAGATACAGGGCTTTATCTCTCAAAGGCGGCAGTTGGTTCTCAAGCAGATCCCCCGCGTACTCAGTGTGGAAGTCAATCTTCCATTTGCGGTGCCTGAATACTTGAGATACTACCTGACGGAGGAAGGAACCATCGCGCTGCGTGGAACTGCCAATGCTTTGCGAACAGCCAAAATCCTTGTGCAGGGCAGGGAAGCTGCATGGTCCGCACTGGAGGGTCAATGGGTGATGGAAAACCTTC
>JAAZXX010000685.1 GCA_014239995.1 Verrucomicrobiia bacterium | reverse complement strand
ATGCCCTCTACTGGCACTATCCCAATTACATTGGTGCCGGGCATCCCGATGGTGCCAGGCCCTGCAGCGTGATCCTCATGAGCCCCTGGAAATTGATTGAGTCCCTTGAAGATCAACGACTGCAGCTTTACAACCTCCAGGAAGACCTTGGGGAACAGCATGACCTGGCCCAGCAGATGCCAGCCAAGGCCATGGAAATGCGCCAGATGCTGGAGCGCTGGCGAGGGGAATCCAAGGTCCAGATGCCCATGCCGAACCCTGCGTTCAACCCACCAGGAAATGTTCCCCAGGGGGGAAGTCGATGATCAACGATGATCAAGAAGGGGTATGAGTGTCATCAGGTTCATGGATCAGCGTAAAGTGATTGACAAGATCCTGAGTTACTGTGGACCTCTGCAGCGGGTTTTGAAAAACGCTGGATGCAGGCTGGTTTTACAATGGTTTCAAGGTTTTTCCTGTTGCAGTAATTCGGGCGCACAACATTGAACATTTCTGTTAAGAAATATGTTCCCATAAGTCATTTAATGGCACAAGTTGCTTTCCAGAGGTCGTGCATGCACTAAAATGAGTCGGAAACGAGCATGATACCCAATCAAATACTAAATACGATCCTCACGGAGCGCATGGTTCCTCGAGACAATGGTGATGACATTAAGTTGACATCCTCGATTTCCCTCGTCGAATGCGAAGCGCTTTATGCTTTCTTGCGTGAACGAAAACCTGAGTTGGTGCTTGAGATCGGGATGGCCCACGGAGTGTCTTCACAGACCATACTTACCGCGCTCAAGGAGAATGAAAAGGGCCAGTTGATCTCCCTTGACCCTTATCATCAATGGGAATCTGCACGACTAGCCGCCCTTGATAATATAAAGAAGGCGGGGCTCGCCAGTCGACATCGGCATATCCACGCAGGCAGTGAGATGGCGCTGCCGAAACTATGTGCTGAGGGTATGCAGGCTGAGTTTGTTCACATTGACGGTCATCACGGTTTTGATCATGCATTTGTCGATTGGTTTTACGCTGATCTTTTGCTTCCCGTTGGTGGGGTTGTGGCGTTTGATGATAGCGGGTGGCGTGGTGTGCATAAGACCATTCGATACCTGCTGACCCATCGGAAATACCGTGAGCTTGATGTCGGTTTGAAGCGTACATATTCTGGTAAGACATTCCTGCATACAATGGTAAAACGTATCGAGGGACGATTTGGGACTACCCGGTATTTCGAAAAGGTAGAGCAGTGGGCTGCGCCTTATGATTTCTACAAGTCATTTTGACCAGTCGCTTGAAAGCCGAGGAAGTTGTGAAACAGATGCTTCAAAACTTAAGCAATGGATAAACCCCGCTCAAGGGTGTGCATCAGGGAGGGTCTTCGCGACGTGACGAATCTTACGTGAAGGACTTCAAGCTATTTGAAATCCGCGTGCTGCGGCTCCAAAAGGGTAAGGATCGACTGGAATTAAAAGCCCTGGAGACTCCCTGATGGAGGTGCCTTTGCTGATGTTTCACAGGGTGGACAATACGGAGTCGGCTGCTCGAATGCCGGTGATCTCATGATGCATGCGGGTTGAAACGGGGACGCTTTTGGCTCTCCGGGAATTCCTGTTCCAGATTCCAATGGGCTGGAGTGTAGACGGGCGGATTATTTCCCGGTATTCCTGGCTTTACGGGGCTTGCCTCCTGAGCGTGCGGCCCTTTGTCGGCGCTCTTTCCTTTTCCCAGGAAGGCCGGAGGACTCTCTTGTCCAGCGCTTGGGATGTCCGCTGGCGGGTGGAGCCATCTGCTCGAGCCAGGCCTCTCAATATTGTTCCATGGCCCGTGCCTTGTCTGGATGCCGTGCCATGAGATCATTGGATTCCGAGGGGTCCTCGGCAAGGTTGTAGAGGGTGCGTTCCTCCTTCACGGCGATAAACTTGAAATCACCGGAGCGCACGGCCCATTCCCCGGTGGAACCCCCTTCGGAACAGAAGAGCCAGTCATGTTGGTTTTTCACTTCTCCTGCGATCGTGGGCAGGAGCGAGCGCCCATCGAAGTCGTGGCTCGGTCGGAGTTGTCCCAGTGCATCGAGTGCCGTGGGAAGGATATTCAGTGAGATAATCGGGGTGTCATCCTGAGTTACTTCCACCTTTTCAGTTCATGGTGGACTGCGTTGACGCATGATCCGGAACGGTGGGATCCCCACCCCTTGGGGGTGTCCATGTCTTTATCTCATGAAGATCCCCCATTGAAGGTAAATGATCCTACGTTCCTGCCCGTGGGAACGGTGCGGCACTGGAGACGTGGTCTAGAACGTGGGGTCTGCTTCCTTGATCTTCAGCGCAAGCTCTGGAAGATACATGGGCGAAGATCCCAGCATCACCGCCGCGGCACCAGACTCCCTGAATGCCCTGGCATCAGCGGCGTTGGATACACCCCCAACCCCTACGATTTCCAGCCCCAGGTCGTTCTGCTG
>JAAZXX010000684.1:2185-2450 GCA_014239995.1 Verrucomicrobiia bacterium | reverse complement strand
TTGGCTGCAGCACAAGGACACGGTCTACCATCGGTCTTATGGCAACAGGAGTCTTGTTCCACACAAGGAAAGCATGACAGATAACACCCTCTTCGATGCGGCTTCCCTGACCAAGGTCATTGCCACCACTCCGTCGATCATGCAGCTTGTTGATTCGGGGAAGCTGGAGGTGGATGCGCCGGTCGTGAAGTATCTGGAGGCATTCACTGGTGAAAACAAGGAAAGGGTCACCATACGGCATTTGTTGACACATACCTCCGGATTG
>JAAZXX010000684.1:0-2175 GCA_014239995.1 Verrucomicrobiia bacterium | reverse complement strand
GTCGCCCCTCGGGCTTCGTGTTCGCCCACTCCTCGGAGTCAAGGAGGCTGTTCGGCGTGCCTGTGCTGAATCCCTGGTCACGGATCCTGGAATCAAATTTCGCTACAGCGACATTAATTTTATCCTGCTTGGGGAAATCGTTAGACGGGTCAGTGGAGTTCCCTTGCATACCTATGCACGTGAGAACATTTTTCTTCCACTGGGGATGAGACATACCTGTTTTTTACCTCCCTCGGATTGGTTGCCTGAGATTGCGCCCACCACTCGAATGAATGATGCCTTCATCCGGGGAGTGGTCCACGACCCGACCTCACGACGCATGGGAGGCGTCGCGGGACATGCTGGCCTTTTCACCTGTGCAAGGGACCTTGCGATCTTTGCCCGCATGATGATTGGAAAAGGGGAAGTGGACGGTGTGAGGATATTGCAGTCTGAGACCGTTGAATGGATGACATCCGTTCAAACTCCTGAGACCCTGGACGCAAAGCGTGGTTTGGGATGGGACATTGACTCACCTTACTCCAGTCCGCGGGGCCGCCATTTTCCCATTGGTTCCTACGGTCACACCGGATGGACCGGAACGTCCCTGTGGATCGTTCCTCAGACTGATACTTTTCTGATATTCCTCTCCAACCGAAATCACCCAACGGAGGAGGGCTCTGTGGTGGCCTTGCGCCGAACGATTGCCACGATCGCTGCGGAGTCCATTAAGGGCTACCTGAATGACTCATCGGAGTCTGTCCTGAACGGGATTGATGTTCTCCAATTGGAGGCTTTCAGACGTCTCAAGGCATTGAAGATTGGATTGATTACCAACCATACCGGTCACGATCGTACACGCCGCTCGACCATTGACCTGTTGCACACTGAGGAAAAGATTGAACTCGTCAGTCTTTTCAGTCCGGAGCACGGTATCCGTGGTCAACTCGACAGCAAGGTCGAGGATGGCGTGGACATCAAGACTGGGTTGCCCATTCACAGCCTCTATGGGCAACACAGGAAACCACAGCCTGAGCAACTCAATGGACTTGATGCACTGGTATTTGATATTCAGGATATCGGCTGTCGGTTTTACACCTACATCTCCACCATGGGACTTGCCATGGAGGCGGCGGCAGAGGCAGGACTGGAATTTCATGTTCTGGATCGTCTTAATCCCATTAACGGGATGGATGTGGAGGGTCCGGTGCTTGACGGGGAAACGGATTTTGTGGGCTTTCATCCCATTCCCATTCGCCACGGAATGACGGTGGGTGAATTAGCCCTGATGTTCAGGGATGAGAAAAAACTCGCGCTTGATCTCCACATCGTCCCACTCAGGCATTGGTCCAGGGAGCAATCACTTGATGCAAGCGCTCAGCCCTGGACAAGCCCATCCCCCAACATGCGTAATCTCAAGGAGGCATGGCTCTATCCGGGTATTGGTATCTTGGAAACAACACTGTTATCAGTGGGCAGGGGGACGGATACTCCATTTGAAGTCATTGGTGCGCCATTTATTGATGACCTTGAATTTGCGGGTGCATTGAATGCCTTGAAAATGCCAGGTATTGCATTCACTCCCGTTCAATTCACGCCCAAGGCCAGCGTTTTCAAGAATGAGCTTTGTCAGGGGGTTTATATTTCCATTTTGAATCGATCCCGGGTGCGGCCGGTCGCGCTTGGTATTCAGATGGCTCTGACGCTTCATAAACTCTATCCTGAGGCTTGGGATACGCAAGGCCTCAACCGATTGCTGCGCCATGAGGTAAGTAGGCGCATGATTGAGTCGGATGCGGCCTTCGAGAGAGTCCGTGCCACCTGGCAGGAGGCGTTTGTATTATTCAAGCAACGCCGGGCCGCTTTTCTCCTCTACTGAGGCTAGCGACCTTGGAATGCATGTATGAACACCATGAGGAGCCATGCCGTTGGGATTGACATCGGGGGAACCAAGATTGCGTTGGGACTGGTTCGCTCGGATGGGAGCCTGGTTTCCTCAGTGAACTTTCCTACCGATTCCAGAAGGGGGATTACGGATGCAGCGTGTCGGGTGCGATCAGCCACCATGGACATGCTTGATTCAGTGGGTGTTCCTTTACGAGATGTCCGTGGTATGGGGATTGGCTGTCCGGGCCCTCTGGATCTGAAAAAGGGCTTGGTGGAGAATCCTTACACCCTCCCTGGCTGGGAGGGGCA
>JAAZXX010000683.1 GCA_014239995.1 Verrucomicrobiia bacterium | reverse complement strand
ACGGTAGTATGGAAAAGAGAAAGCCGGTCAGCATGGTATTGGGCTGGGTGGCCTTGAATTTTGAACTTTCCAGCATTTGCTGTTCCAGAGAATCCAGTAATAGGGTCTTGATGTGGAAGGTTCTCAGGGTTTCCACCCCGTTTTCGTCCCTCACCAGGCTTATATCCCCGTTGCTGCTGCTCTGATATTCCCTGTATCGACCGGTTATCTCCTGAAGCCTGCTTTGAGGGTCGTAATTGATGACCCCTTTTTCCACGAGATCATTTTCAACAATGAACTGCAGTTCCGCGTAATTGAGTGGTTTCTGCTCCCGGGTGGCAGCCTTGTTTTGAAGAAACATGATCAGCGGGATTAATCCGAGGATGGCTATCCACACCAAAAGCGTCTTTGGCGGCATTTTGATATCACCGCCTTCTCCGTCCTGTTCCGGTTTCTTATTATTGGGTCCGTTGCTTGACATGTTACTGCTCGGCACACTACACCTTGAAAACCAATGATGCAACCATCTATCCGTCGCGAACATACGATCCCGTCCTGCCTGTCAACGCTTCGCTCCATCCTTGCGGAGGGTATGGTTCCATGTTTGTCTTGAACTGCGGATCCTCCAGATCTGAAGAGTGATGGGCAATGCGGGAAAATTAAATCCAGGGCCGTGTCGGAGACGTTTGCTGCTCCCCGGTGATGAGATGGCACTCTATGATATTTGCCTTCAGACAGGAGATGCCGGCAAAGATGCCACCGGCCTTTATGAAGACAAAAACTTGTTAGGAGACCTCTATGTGGGGCCATACTTACATTACCAGCCAGAGCTCGCATGGGTGATCGAGGATGACCTGGGTATCTGCGGGTATCTGCTGGGCGTCACAAACACGCTTAACTTTCAGAGTTGGTTTCTTGATAAGTGGTTGCCGCGTATCCAGAAGGGTAGATGCTTTCCTGATCATCACAAGCAACCATGGACTTTGGATGACGCGCTTCTTGCCTCACTTTTCGAGTTTGAATTTGATCGACCAAGGTGGTTGAGCAAGTATTCAGCACATATCCACATCGAGTTACTGCCAAGAATCCAGCGAAAGGGTTACGGTTCCCGCTGGACTTTGGAACTGCTTCATGCCCTCCGTGAACAAGGCTGTAGCGGTGTTCATTTAGGCATGCATCCTGATAATCGTGAGGCTCTGCGTTTCTACCATAAAATGGGATTTCATCTGCTGGAACGCGCTGAACTCGCCTGGGAGGAGACCCTTTACCTCGGAAAAGACTTGATGAAATGAGACATTTATTGGCCAATGGTCCAGATGCATGATCTGATGAAGGACACTCAGCAATACTTGGATATTGTTGCCTCCCAAACGCGTAACATCAAAGCGACCCAGTGGTCGGCACTCGAAACCGCTGGTAGGTGGATTTCGGAGGCGCTTACCCATGACCACTGGTTCTATACCTTTGGGACAGGACACTCGCGGTTGCTCGCCGAGGAAGTCTTCCATCGAGCTGGTGGACTGGCAAGGGCTGTCCCCATTCTTGATCCGAGGGTGTACTTTTCCGCAGGAGCCGAGGCCGCCACTGCTTTCGAGCGTCAGGAGGGTGCTGCCTTGGAATTGTTGGGGCAATACCCCGTTGAGGCAGGAGATGTGATCCTCATTGCGTCCAATTCTGGACGCAATGCCTTGCCTATTGAAATGGCCCTCCATGCCCAGGATAAAGGGCTGAAGGTCATTGCACTGGTTAACCTTGCGCACAGTAAAGCCTGGCCAACACGTCATTCCTCAGGCAAAAACCTGGCTGAAATAGCAGATTTAGTCTTGGATAATTGTGGTGTTGAAGGGGACGCTGCTTTGGAAATGGAGGGTATTCCGGGGCGCGTGGCGCCGACATCCACGATCACGGGTGCGCTTCTGGTGAACTGTATTTTGGTCTCCACCATCTCACACATGCAAAACGCCGGGAACCATCCGGAAATTTACATCAGCAGCAACAGTAATGGGGATGACCATAATACCCGTTTGGCAGACAAGTATCGTGATCGTATCCGGCACCTCTAGATAAGGTTGTGCCCATTGGTGATCCGTTCCTTACCTTGAAATCTAATTGACTCCCGGGGATGATTCTCTCTCTGAGATGGATGCCGCACGCTTGGAGAATCCGGAGTTTTCGGCTATTTCCAGCATGCTCCTGAGCAGATTCGTCTTTTCGGGATATGCAGGATCCTTCTGCAGCAGGAGTTCCATGCGATCCAGCGCGGAGGCAGTCTTACCGGAACGAAGATCCATCTCTGCCAGAGTCAGCAGGACGCGATTTCTCTGGTTGTCGGATGGATTCAGGAGGAGTGTGCGCTCGTAGGCATTCCTTGCATCTTCGGGCCGGTTGAGTTCTCTGTAAAGATCCGCCAGTTTCTCGCTGGTAACCGCGTGTGTCTGTGAAAGCGTGTCCCCTTCAAGAACCTTGCTGATGGTG
>JAAZXX010000682.1 GCA_014239995.1 Verrucomicrobiia bacterium | reverse complement strand
GACCTTGGTTGTTACGGTGGGGAAATCGAGACACCGCATCTCGATGGTCTGGCCAAGAACGGTCTGCGATTCACCCAGTTCTACAACACCGCCCGCTGCTGGCCGTCCCGGGCCGCCTTGCTCACAGGATACTACGCTCAACAAGTGCGCCGGGATACTTTGCCCGGGATCAAAAGAGGTAATCGTCCCTCTTGGGCACATCTCTTGCCAGTGATGCTTAAGCCTGCCGGTTACCGCTCTTACCACTCGGGTAAATGGCATATTGACGGCTTGCCTTTGGCTGCTGGCTTTGACCGTTCCTACTACATCAATAACCATGGTTTCTTCCGCCTGAAATTCCATTATCTGGATGACAAGAGGCAACCGGCTACTCCCATCAGTCCCAAGTTTTATGTAACTGATGCCATCGCCGATCATGCCGTTGATACCTTGAAGGAACATGCCAAGGAACATGCCGGTAAACCTTTCTTTCATTACCTCGCTTTCACCGCCCCGCACTTCCCTTTGCATGCCTTGCCCAAGGACATTAAGCGTTACCGCGCGCGATACCTTCAAGGTTGGGATAAAATCAGGGAGGCGCGCTGGCAAAAGCAGAAGAAACTGGGGCTCGTGGATGGAGAGCTTTCCAAGGTTGAACGTGAAGTCGGTCCCCATCGTCACTTTCCTGATGCCTACAAGATTCTTGGCCCGGGCGAGGTGCGCTATCCTGTGCCCTGGGATACCCTGACCAAGGAGCAGCAGGCCTTTCAAGCGGACAAGATGGCGGTGCATGCGGCCATGATTGATTCCATGGATCGGGCGATCGGAAGGGTGCTGGATCAACTGCGAAGGATGAAGGTCTTTGAGGACACCCTCATTCTTTTCCTGTCGGACAACGGTGCAAGTGCTGAAGTCATGGTTCGAGGTGACGGACACGATCTCAAGGCCCCGTTGGGTTCAGCCTATACCTACCTGTGTCTGGGTGCGGGTTGGTCGACTACATGCAATACACCCTTTCGCATGCACAAGACGTGGGTGCATGAGGGAGGAGCCTGCACTCCATTGGTTGCACACTGGCCCAAGGGAATTGAAGGCCACGGTGAATTGCGCCGCACCCCGGGCCACGTTATTGACGTGGTTCCCACCATCCTTGAATTAGCTGGAGCCGAGGCATCTAAAAAGGGCCAGCTCGTGCCCCCCGCTCCTGGAAAAAGTTTGGTTCCTGTATTTGCTGAGAATAATACAATCGAGCGTGAATATCTTTGGTGGTCACACGATGGCAATCGAGCTGTTCGCGTGCAGGATTGGAAATTGGTGGCCGCTAAGGATAAGCCGTGGGAACTCTTCGATCTCGCTAAGGATCGAGCCGAAACCCGTGACCTTGCTACGCAGTTCCCGCTCAAGGTGAAAAAATTGGAGAAGCTATGGCTTACCAAGGAAAACGAGTTCATTGAAACGGCAACCGGCAAAGGAATCCCGGAAAAGAAAAAGTAACTTCGGCCTGAGTGGAGATTCTTATCCGACATAATGAAAAACGGATCTCTGTGTACGATTGACCGATCGCTCGTTTAGAGGTTCAATCGCTCCCGTATCCATTCTCATGCGTAAATTGATTTTTTCTTTGTGCGCACTTCTGGCTCTGGTCAGTAGTGCGGAGGCGGCCAAACGGCCCAATGTTGTCTTCCTGGTCTCAGAGGATAACTCCATCCACTACCTTAAACTTTATGGTTATGGTGCCAGCACTCCCAATATCGAAGCTTTGGCGAAGGACGGGTTGACCTTTAACCACGCGTTCTCCAATAGCCCGGTTTGTTCGGTGGCCCGCTCCACGCTGGCTACGGCTATGTTGGCGCCGCGCGGTGGGTTCCAGTATCACCGCAAGTCAGCGATGGCAAAGCTGCCTCCGGGTTACAAGCCGTGGAGTGCGATGTTGCGGGCCAATGGATACTTTGCCACTAATCAACGCAAAACGGACTACAACTTTGTGCATGATATGAAAGAGTTGTGGGACAGAGGCCCGGTCAATGCCGCATGGCGTGGTCGTCCCAGTAAGGATACACCATTTTTCCACATGCAATCCTTTGCCCAATCCCATGAAGGTCAGCTTCATTTTTCGCAGAGTGTGATGGATAATCAGAAGACCCAGCATGATCCGGCCAAGGTCAAGTTGGCTCCCTATTTTCCGGATACCCCAACCTTTCGCTACACCCACGCGCGGTATCTGGATCGTATACAGGTGATTGACCAGCAAGTAGGAAGCGTAGTGAAGAAGTTGGAGGAGGATGGACTCTTGGAGGATACGTTTATCTTTTATTTTGGAGATCATGGAGGCGTATTGCCACGAGGCAAGGGCTACGCCTATGAAAGCGGATTACACGTGCCGCTTGTGGTACGTATTCCGTCCAACTTCAAACACTTGGTGGATCATGAACGAGGCACGCGCACGGACGGTTTTGTGAGCTTCATCGATTTCGGG
>JAAZXX010000681.1 GCA_014239995.1 Verrucomicrobiia bacterium | reverse complement strand
AGATCCTTGGAGGGAATGCAAATCAATGGACCGCACACCTGCAGGCCGTGGACAACATCACTTGCAGGCCTCTTCTTTCAGGAAACGCCATTCATACTCTTATCAATGGGGAAGAAGCATATTCGGCCATGCTGGATGCCATTGGCTCTGCTCGCGAAACCGTGTCATTGTCTGCCTATATCATGGATCACAGTCCAGTCGGATTGAAGTTCGTTGAGGCCCTCCAGAGGGCTAAGGAACGGGGTGTGCAGGTAAGGGTATTGGTAGATTCCACCGGAGCGCGGTATTCATTTCCCACTATTTTCAGGGCCCTGAAAAAGGCCCGCGTCCGGCATGCCCGTTTTCTCCCTTTCAGTGCCATCAAACGTCCATTGACCCTGAATTTACATAACCATCGCAAACTCCTGATTGTAGACGGAAAGCACGGGTTCACCGGCGGTATGAATATAAGGGAAGGTCATCTTTTAAAAAATGATGGCACCCAAGGCATCCAGGACTTTCATTTCAGCATACACGGTCCTGTGGTAGAGCACATGCAGGAGGCATTTGTGGATGATTGGTTTTTCAGCACGGGAGAGCGATTGTCCCGCGCGAGATGGTTCCCTCAACTATTTCCTGCTGGGCAGGTCTTTGCACGGGGGATCACGGATGGTCCCGATGAAGATCTGGACAAGCTACGATGGGTCATTCTAAGTACCTGTCATTCCGCGAGGCGTCTCATACAGGTCATGACTCCGTATTTCCTTCCGGATTCGGGATTGATTTCTGCACTTTGCTTGGCATCCATGCGGGGGGTTGATGTCCAGATTTTGTTGCCTTCAAAAAGCAATCTTCCATTTGTCCATTGGGCCATGCAAGCCATGCTTTGGCAGATCATGGTAAAGGGTTGCCGGGTCTGGCTATCTCCACCGCCTTTTGATCATGGGAAACTGATGCTGGTTGATGGTTTGTGGGGGTTGATTGGCTCAGCGAACTGGGATCCACGTAGTTTGCGACTTAATTTCGAGTTCAACATCGAGTGCTATGATTCCGAGACTGTGGGGCAATTAGAAGCGCTTGTGGGAAAAAAACGCGCCAAATCAAGAGAGCTGACCCTTGAGATGCTGAACGCACGTTCGTTGCCGGTTAAAATTCGGGATGGACTTGCGCGCCTGGCGACCCCCTACCTCTGAAGCACCCTATGCGACACTGGTTACGGGTGCGTTTTGCCGGCAACATTGCGCTGGTAATAAAGGAACTGTATCCGTATTGTGACACGATGCGGATTTCGGGGTGGGAACAATGGCGCAATCGTATTGGGCCTGGCGTAATCATCGCATCCCTGACCATAGGGTCGGGGGAACTCGTATTCTCAACTCGCGCAGGGGCCCTGTTTGGCTACCCCATTCTATTTACTTTTCTAATGATTTGTCTGTTCAAGTGGTTATTGATCTATACCACCGGCCGACAGATGATCATTACTGGAGAACACCCGCTCAAAAGTTGGATGCGTCTGCCCGGTCCTCGTGGATGGTTGCCCATGATTTTTTTACTGTTTGCCTTGCCTTGTTTTCCGGTTTGGATTGCTTTTCATGCGTCTACGGTTGGATCGCTTCTGAATCATCTGGTGGGCACGCCTGTTTTTTTTACCTACCTGTGGGGACTTGGTGTTTTAATCCTCGTCTGGGGACTTTCACACTGGGGTTCGTATCAAAAGCTTGAACGAGTACAATTGGTAATTGTCGGACTCATGCTGTTTTTTGTGGCCATCACCGTCGTGCTTATCCAACCCCAATGGTTGGCCATTCTAAAAGGCATGATCTGGCCTGGAACATACGTATATCCCACCTGGATAACCGGATATCCTGAAATAGCATCACGACCTGTTTGGATCGAGTTGACGACTTATGTGGGAATTGTAGGTGGTTCCAGTTACGACTACCTTTGTTATGTAGCATTTATCCGCGAAAAAGGGTGGGGGAATGCTGGAGTGCTTTCCACCCCTGAGAACCATTCAGAAGTTCGTGCGGAACATATCCGTGAAGGTATTCATTGCCTTCGGTGGGACAGTGTCATTAGTTTTTGCTGTGTATTCCTCTTCAGCCTGGTTTTTGTTGTTTGTGGACATGTCGTCCTCGCTGAACAGTCACTGGTCCCTTCAGGGGGAGATTTACTGACCTTGCAGGCAACGTTTGTTTCAGGACATCATCCATGGCTGCGTGGACTCTATTATGTTGCTGCTGTGCTGGCTATGTTCGGCACACTGTATGGCACACTGGAGGTGGGACCGGCCATTGCCACTGAACTCTCCCTGGCAATGGATTTCAAAACTTTGACTCAAGCAAAAGGGTTGTGGCGGGGACGCATTGTCAACGGACTTATTGCCGGCTCTATCCTGGTTATTTCTCTCTTGGCATTGGACCAGTTGATTCAACCTGATAAGCAAAGGGTTGGATTTCTGTGGATCCTGACCCCGGC
>JAAZXX010000680.1 GCA_014239995.1 Verrucomicrobiia bacterium | reverse complement strand
GGGTCTATCCGCCATGTATTTCAAAGGCATGGCCACGAAAAAAAGCAGTATACTCGAGACCCCCTCTACAATCCCAGTATACCGCAACCATTTAATGGCGTTGAGCGAATGCATATTACTGAACATGAACGTCCATCCAAAGGTGCTCAAGGGTTAATTGTCCTGTCCCTTGAAATTACAAGGCGAGGAAGACTCGGGGCATTCATTTTTTGGAAAAGGGTCACTTTCCTGGACACCAGCCGTCGCGTAATTTGACGCAGATGACTTTCAATTTCTGATAATAACATTCTTTCAACCAGATCAAGACAGTTCAGCGAATGACATCTTCCATATATGCCAACAGTAACATCGTTATCCGGAGATTGAGGATTTAAATCCACCACTGCCGCCTTACTTTCCTTGGATGTGAATTCGTAGCTGGAGATCCTTCCCCTTACCTCCGTCACGCACACCATTGGAGCTGGAGTCAAATTTCACTTCCAGCTGAACTTCCCGGGTAAGGCTCGCGCACTCAAAACCATCACGTACACCCTTAAGCTTGTTTTGCATGTACAAAGGAACAATTCAAAGATTGAATACTCCAAACGATGACGGATCGCTTAACCATGAACCGTGCCTTCAAAGGCAAATTTCCTTTCACGTTGATGGCGCAAAGTGATGGGTGAATAACGCGATGAGGAGGCCGTTATTCAAATTCACGCTTCATTTTGAATCCAAAGCAAAGTTCTGGTTGGAATCTTCAAGCGATCATGGATCATATATCCAGATCAATCCAGGTCCGGATACGAGTCTGCACTTATACGGTTCCGGAGCGACGGCATGGATGTATCAGGAGGTTCCCGTGAGACTTGAAGTTACCTGAGAATGTGGAACCCAAGTCAGGGTGATCCTGTCGGGCAAAAATCGGATTTTTTCTATTTTTAAGTTGCCCCAAAAGAAATCACAATGGAAGTCAATCTGATCCCCCTCATTTCCCCTTGATAAAAATAATATTAATGCGTACGTTTAGTCATGCTAATAACAATTCTTGGAATTGTTCCCCGCCTTTCAACATCATTGGAAGCCGCTAAGGTATTAACCATATCAACACTACAACTTCTTTTGTTATACGCCACCGCTCTTGATATTCATGGCGAGGAAGGTGGCTCAGGGCATTATGTTCCCGGGGCCATGGCTTCATTCGCCGATGGGGTTCCCCCCTCGGAAACTTTTGTCGCGCGCTACAACATGCTTTTCTACAAAGGCTCGTACAGCCTTGGTCGACCTCTCCCCATTTCAGGGTTAAGCACTGTGGGAGCTGAAGCCAGCTCATGGGCACATGGACTGACCATGGTCTGGCGACCGCCGATGGATATTGCCCCGAAACTAAGTTACGCCATGAGCACCACCATCCCCTTTGTGCAGACCGACGTTTCAGCCCAGATAAACACCCTTGGAGGTGCGACGCTGCGCCGCTCGGACACGCAATCGGCTCTGGGGGATATTGTCATCATGCCGCTCATGCTGAACTACGAACTAAAGCCTGATCTCAGCACCAGTTTCCGCCTGGGCGTATACACACCAACGGGCGACTACCAAGTGGGGCGCCTGGCCAATACCGGTAAAAACTTCTGGACCATCGAACCCACCCTGGCCCTCGTCTACCTTGGAAAGGAGAACGGACGCGAGGCCTCCTTGTTTGCTGGGGCTGATTTCAACACGGAAAACAAGGACACGGACTACCGCAGCGGGACCCAGATACATCTCGATGCCACCTTGGCACAGCATTTTCCCGTTGCCGGGGGGATTGCGGGTGCTGGCATATCCGGTTCATGGTACAGGCAAATAGGTGCCGACAGTGGAACCGGCGCAAGGTTCGGCGATTTCATGGCAATGACAAGCGCGCTGGGTCCAGTCCTTTCCTACGCCAGAAACATCGCCAATTTCAGCCTTGTCACCGAATTGAAATGGCTCCACGAAGTGGAGACGACGCGGCGTCTCAAGGGGGATTATATCTGGTTGAAACTCATGGCGAAATTTTAAAAAAAAGAGGATAGCCATCAAATATCCCGGGTAACACCCTCGCGTTGATCCGCAAAGGACCGTAATCTTCATCCATAGTAGAAAAACCAAGCAAGCTGTATCCAATGAACTCCATTATCCTCCACCCAAACCTTGCAACCCTGGGCATCCTGATGCTGCTGCATGCACCCGGACAGGCATTTTCCCAGGAGCAGGTTCGTTTTGATCGCTCGGTTCGCACCAGCGCGAACTTTGAACCTGTCATCCCAAGACCGCTGCAGGAAAGAAAGGTCAAAGAACGTCTCCAGACCTTACGCACGCAAACCGGTCAAAAACCAAACATCGTCTGGCTCATTGTGGACGACATGGGCTACGGGGATCCCGGGTGCTACGGTGGTGGTATCGTCGCAGGTGCCGCCACTCCAAACATGGACCGCCTGGCGCGGAAAGGATTGAAAT
>JAAZXX010000067.1 GCA_014239995.1 Verrucomicrobiia bacterium | reverse complement strand
GTTCATCACAATCAGTGGAGGGCTTGCCATGGCTTATTGCATCGACTCCGCAAAGGACATGATCGATAAGATGAAACTGCTAGCCTACACTGGGGGAGCTTCGTCATTCATCATGGTCTATCTTTACCGCGCCAATCCGGACGAGAACCTGGCGGGAAACCGGCTCTCGGTGGTAGGTATGAATGCGAACACCATTGGAGCGTCCGCAGCACCTCTTTTCATGCTATGCCTTTTTTTGCTGCTCAAGCCGGAATCAACCCTCAAAAGAGTGATCCATCTTGGCAGTGCCACCATGTTGCTGGGAGTGATTCTAATGACCGGTAGCCGGGCCGCTGTGCTGATGGCCGCGCTTGGCGCACTGATCATTCTCAAGCCCGTTTTTCAAAAACAAATCTTCTCAGGTGCCATCGTCCTAATGATCCCATTGATGCTTTATCAAACTTTTAATTCGATGACAGCCGGAGGTGCCGAGCTGACGCCGGGTGTTGGACGGCTTACGACCGAGCAAACTACTAATACCCGGTTGGATCATTGGAGTCATACCTACAAAGAATTTCAGGAAAACATGTGGATTGGCAAGGGTTGGTTGCACTGGAAGGAGAGAGGCATGAATACCCATAATATCTATCTCCATATCTTGGCCGAAACAGGTATCGTAGGTGCCTTTGTCTTCCTTGTTTTTTTGATCCAGATTTTTTCCGTCTACCGCGAGAATATGACAACGGCGAAAAATGAAATGGATCCCAATGGCTTTTCTTGCTTTGGTTCCGCTTTGGTGGCTTCCATTCTTTTGCATGGAATGGTGGAAGACGCAGCTTTGGTCGGAACCACGAGCAACGCCCTGTTTCTGGGGTTCTCCGTCGGACTGCTGGACAGGTCTATTTTGTTTGAAATAGATCCAGCTGGAGAGCAAGCTAAACTTCATCCCTGGGCCGTTCAGAAAGACAAGGAATCCAATGCAAATAAATTTGAAACGTGATCCAAGCATTTTTCGACCGGAAGCAAATGCCGCCTTTTGCTCTCAGCACGACATGTTACCACTTCATGTTGGGATGGCATCACCTCAACTCAATTCGATCTCAAACAATGTAAGATCCTATTTCTCCCTTACCAAACAGTAACATACGATGGACAAATCAATTCTTACCAAAATACTTGGCTTCCCCGCGACTTTGATTCATGGAGATACGCTTGTTCTGGACCGATGGCGTTGGTTAAAGGCCCGGTTACCCCTGACCAGAAATAGGGAAAGCTTACTGGATGTCGGATGTGGATCTGGGGCTTTTACCATTGGTGCCGCTCTTCGTGGTTATCACACCTTGGGTCTAAGCTGGGATGCACGGAATCAAAAGGTGGCAGGAGAACGAGCAAAGATATGCAAGGCAAAATATGCAACGTTTGAAGTTTTGGATGTTCGAAAACTGGACACGCGAAAAGATTTTTATTCCAGCTTCGATATCGCCGTTTGTTGCGAAAACATCGAGCACATTCTTGATGACCGTAAACTGGTATTAGACATAACAAGGTGTCTGAAACCTGGGGGAAGGTTATTGCTGACAACTCCCTATCTGCTGTTTCACCCTGTCACTTCGATCGACAGAGGGCCATTCTCCAAGCAGGAAACTGGAGGTCATGTCAGAAGAGGTTATACGAAAGCCATGCTTGAGGAGTTATGCAATGAAGCAGGTCTTAGGCCAGATAGGTTTTCCTTTGCGGGTGGTTTTCTTAGCCAGAAAATTACCATGCTTTTCAGGCTTGTCTGCAAAGTAAATCCACTTTTGGGTTGGGTGACTGTGCTGCCATTTCGAATGCTGCCTCCGATATTTGACCTGCCGGTAGCCGCACTCATTAGTTACCCGTATTTCAGCATTTGCCTTGAAGCCTACAAACCACGCTACAGCGACGAGGGAATTACATAGGTTCAGCACTCTACTACCTTTTCGAACGCATCATCATAGAAAAATATACTGCATAGACAGACAGTTATCCTCTCCATTATCAAGTATCGAAATACAGAAAAACTCCTAGCTGAGAACCGATCAATTGCCAATATATGAGCATCAAAAAACGCTGCCAAGAGATCGTCGCAAGCATGTTGTCGAAAACAAGGTTGCTCTATTTGCCTCCTCTTTTCAGCCGAAAACCCTCACTGCGAATTATTAACTACCATTGGACTCCAATGGAGGAACGATCCTCCCTGGAGCAACACTTCGAGACCATTACTCAGCACTACTGCTCTCTGGACCAAAATGGTCTTAGAGCATTCCTTCAAGGCAAGCATCGTGACCCAAGGAATCCCATTATCATTAGTTTTGACGACGGATTCCGTAATAACTTGGAAGTTGCAAGTCCCCTACTTGAGGAATATGGATTGACAGGATGGTTTTTCGTTATTGGTAAGGCTGGTTACTCTGACGGGCACATCGTGGAGGGGAATTTGAACACCCGTTATTGCATGAGCTGGGATGAGCTGAACTTGCTTCGATCCAAAGGGCATGTGATCGGTTGTCACACCATGAATCACGTCGATCTTGGCTCTATAGATCATTCAGTATTGCATCATGAACTGGTGGCATCACGGCAACTCATCGAGTCAGAGATCGGTCAATCTGTTCTCTCCTTTGCCTACCCTTATGGTACGGTAAACTCATTTTCAAAAGCATCCATGGAGATGATCAATGCTACTTATGAATTCGCTTTTCACAGTTTTTCAAGTGCCATCAGACCGGGGCATCACCCTCAAGCCCTGGGAAGGATATGCGTGGAAAGCGGTTGGAGCAAAGACATCCTTCAGCTAAGGCTTAACGGATTCCTGGACTTTCGTTACCGCACTCCAAGAAATAGATTTTTTCGCATGTTGAACGAAACGATTCAATAACCTTGATATATCCATTTTTAATGGCTTCAGAAGAATCCATTACGACCATTAAGCATCATGTTTCAGTTGGACTTCGGACATAACACTGGTAGGGCAATACATTCCGGTAAAGCGGTCAGTACATTCCAGAGTTCCGAGATGAAGTCGGTGGCCTGGAGTTTTTGGGAAGAGCACTGTCTTGAATGCGCTCAACCTGTCTGTTACACAACCTGCCCACTCTATGTACGGCGAGCAGATGATAATTGTGCACGATTCAAAAGCGGCATTATCGAGAATACCCTATACCCCGGTCTGCATGGGAACGGAGCGGAAATCGTCTTCCGTCCATGGGGGAAACTTCAAACAAGGATTGGAAATGCTGTATGGAGTCCCGCCAAGACGAGATGGATTTCGCGCATGGATGCCGCCCTTTCACGTGGCTTGGTGTCGGCCGGCAATATCACCCACAAAATGCATCTTCATAAATTCTTTTTCCTTCAACGTTACTATAATCGTCTGCGAAGGATCCTGCACGAGCACTGCATCCACAAGGCCAATAAGCATGAAACCGTTCGTTTCGACGCGTTCGTCCTGGAAGCCTGGAATCTTGGCAAAGAACCCTTTCGGTTGATCGTTGAGGCGCAATGCAATCAGCAAACAGTGTTTCGCCATAGCCAGACAATGTTTCCAGGGCACAATGCCCACACCATTGCCTGGGATGACATCGCACTGCCAAACAGTCCCCAACCCTCCCGACTGGTGGTGCATCCTGAAAACGACTATGAAGCACACTTGGTCTTCACTTGGCTGGATGCGGTGCGCTACTTGAAATCCCCGTTCCCAAGGGGCGTCAAAAATCCTGCGCCAAAGGTAAAATGTGTGGTTTGGGATCTGGACAACACCTTATGGGAAGGTGTACTTGGCGACGATGGCCCCATGGGGGTCAAAATGCGTCAACCAGTCATTGACACGATTAAACACCTTGACCAACGGGGCATCATTCAGAGCATTGCCAGCAAGAACGATTACGATGCCGCCTGGTCCTTCCTGAAGGCACAATCCCTGGCAACTTTCTTTCTCTACGAGGAAATTCATTGGGGACCCAAAAGCGAGAGTATCCGTAAGATTGCCTCCAATATGAATATTGGCCTGGACAGTTTTGCATTCATCGACGACTCGCCGTTCGAACGGGGAGAGGTCCAAGGCGAGATTCCGGAAATTCGCATCTATGATCCGAAAGACATACCCAGTCTTATGGAAAAATCTGAATTCGACGTCCCCGTGACGGATGCCTCAGGAAAACGGCGCATTTTCTACCAGACCGAGTCCAAAAGAAAACTCAACCAAAAACAGTTTACCTCTGATTATCGAGGATTTCTCCTGAACTGCCAACTGAGTATGCGCGTATCGAATGTTTTCGAACAAGCATCCTTAAATCGCTGTGCCGAGCTTCTGCAAAGAACCAATCAACTGAACTTGTCAGGGCGTAGACTTGGAGTTCAGGAAATCCAGGACATGCTGCAGCCATCATGTACCCGATGCTACTGGATTGCCTGCAACGACCGCTATGGTGACTATGGTTTAGTAGGGTTTTGTGCCGTCCTAAAGGACAAAGCATATGATCGGATCACCGACTTCGCCTTTTCCTGCCGAGTTGCGAAAAAGAAATTCGAAAACCGCCTCTTCGACCATCTTCTGCTAACGGCGAAAAAGGATGGCAGATGTGGATTGATTGCAGACTATGCACCCACTGGGCGTAATCATGTGCTCATCGAAAGCCTTGAGGAAGTGGGGTTTAAAAAAGAACCGAATCCACAGGATGGAAATTCTTTATGGGTATTATCTACGTCGGTTTCCATTCCGGACACCGATCTGGTCGAACTCATCCTGGACAACGATTGAAAAACCTTCCTATAGATTCTTTTCCTCGAATGAGCGATCACTGAAGGCTCATCGTCACAAATTCACCTTTGAGCGTGGATACGACAATAACGGTTACGTTGGGCGTTTTCGTCAAAAGCAAAACACAATGACGAACTTCCTTAACAATATTTCGTCCTTTTGGTATCAGTGATCTCTATCGGATGGCTGCCTCGCTTTGAGGTTCTGCGTTCCTTCTTATCAGTGTTCCAGGTGAGAAGAGTATCCCATGTATGAAGCAGATGCTGACGTATCCTGCAATCGAAAATATGACCGTTTCTACCGAGGGACCTTGCATTCGCATCACGGCACGATAATGTTACCCCTCAGAGCAACCCGAGCCGGCAAGTCGTCTGCTGCTCATCCAAATATGTCATGATCCATCCCTCTGCTCATTCTTCCATGCTTGGATCATTTTCTGTCAGTAAGATTATGGTGGAAACCTCCGCATGGAAAAATTCGAAGCCTTGCCACGATAACTTGATTAATGCAAAAAGCTTTCTGACCTGTGTCCTGCTGATAACGTGGCCTCTGCAGCTCCTTTTCATGTCTTCAGCAAAGGCAGCATCCATGATTCCGGTGGATGGGGTTAGTTTCTTCGGGACACTTCACGATAATGTTTCGAATCAACAACGTCAAGGTAGTGGGTTTACGCCACTGAAGTGGGGAGGTCAGGAAAACCTGTGGCTTTATCGCAGGGATGCCGTTGGTTTGAACTTTGAGCATATATTTAACGGCACCCGGGCACAGAATGAGATCTCGATGTTCACCCCCAGAGAGGATCCCTGCCAAATCCAGGCTCTCGGCCAGCAGCGTTACCAAATCCTTTGGCCAGCGGAAGGTTCCCAATGGGGCATCAAGGCTTCCATGGTCTATGATTTTTCCCATAAGGATCAAATCGACATGGTGTTTTCATGCACTCCAACCATCGAACGATTTTCCATGGGTTTTGCTGCCATGATGTGGGCTTCCTACATGCACCGTTGTGTGGACCGACGTATCCATTTCTGGGGAGCCGTAGACGGCATCCCCCAATGGACAAGCTTTGGAGAGGATCTGGATTCGGGTTTTGAAACCGGCACGGTGGCACATATTGGTGCTGAACCACTGCCTTATGAACAAGGAGCTCAGATCCTTAACCTTGTGGAACATCCCCAAAAGTCTTTCATTACCCCCTTCTACTACGGCCTTCTTGAAAATCCCCGCACGGACACTCCTTTACTCTATCTGGTTTTTTTTGATCAAACCGAATCCATTCGCTTTGCCATGTGGAATTTCATGCGTGACCCTCAAGGCCAACCTGACACCCATAGTCCCGCATGGGACTGGCAATATGTGATTCAAGAACCTGTTCGTGGGACCCAATATGGATATCGAGCCAGAGTGGTGGTCAAACCTTTTCAGGGCGAAGATCAAATCAAGGCCGAATATCTTCGGTGGCAGACAGCTGTGGAACTTCCGCTGCCAGCGCTTCCCTGACCATCGCCTCGACAAGCTACTTGCCACTGAGTGAAAACAGTTCCCATGGCTTCCCTCGCCGATGGACTGTTGTGTTCATACCTTACGATAACATGGCCCCATCTGACCTTCCCGGGTTTGATGCGTGCAATTCAAGGGAGGTTCCCAGGGTATTAATTGAAGTGCAGAAAAGGGATGCGGAGGAAACGTTGTTTCGGGCCCATCAATACATTCTGCTCCAGTGTGCGGCAGTGTGTGCGAATCAGGAAAGCAGTGGTTGAATGGTTTTTCCATGGACGTCCGTCAGTCGATAGTCGCGACCTTGGAAGCGGTAGGTGAGTCGTTCGTGGTCGATTCCAAGCAGGTGGAGCCAAGTCGCATGTAGATCGTGGACATGTGCGGGATCTTTCACGGGTTGATAGCCAAATGCATCGGACTGCCCAAAGGAGATGCCGGGTTTGATGCCTCCGCCGGCCATCCAAATCGTGAAACATAACATGTGATGATCTCTGCCGTAATTCTCAGGATCGAATTGCCCCTGGAGCATGGGTGTGCGGCCGAATTCGGTGGCCCATATCACCAGGGTATCATCCAGAAGTCCACGCATCTTCAGGTCCTGAACAAGAGCGGCGGAGGGTTGATCGGTCTGCAGGCATTGTCTTGAAAGGTCAGCCGGAAGGTTCCCGTGTTGATCCCATCCACGATGGTAGAGTTGAATGAATCGGACACCTCGTTCTGCCAATCGCCGTGCGAGCAGGCAATTGGCAGCGGCGCTTCCCGGTAGACCCACTTCAGGGCCGTAGAGTTTGAGAACATGGTCAGGTTCACCTGAGATATCCATCAACTCGGGCACGGAAGTCTGCATTCGAAACGCCATTTCGTAGGCGCTGATGCGAGCGTCAATTTCAGGGTCAAACACCTCGCGCCCTTTGAGACGATTCAACGCTTGGATGCTATCTAGCACACGGCGGCGAGCGGTTTGACTGACGCCTGCGGGATTGGTGACGAATGGGACGGGATCGTGCGTTGGACGGAAACGAACCCCTTGATGTTCTGATGGAAGAAATCCACTTCCCCAATAACGCGTGTGAAGATTCTGACCTTGATTCATTCCGGACCCCAGGACCACAAAGGCGGGTAAGTCACTGTTCTCACTTCCCAGTCCGTAGCTCAACCATGCACCCATCGTCGGGCGGCCGGGTTGTTGATTGCCGCATTGGAGAAAGGTCACGGCCGGGTCGTGGTTGATGGCTTCTGAAACACAGGTTCTCACAATGCAGATCTCATCAACGATTTGGCCGGTATGTGGGAGAAGTTCCGAAATCTCAGCTCCGCTTTGTCCATGCCTGGTGAACGCGTAGGGAGCACCGCAAACGGTCAGATCTTTTCCCCTGATCTGGGCGAGTCGCTGTCCCGTTGTCAGGGAGCCCGGCATGGGCTTTCCGTGGAGTGCTTGCAGCTTGGGTTTGTGGTCAAATGTCTCAAATTGAGATACGCCCCCGCTCTGACAGATGAAAATGACCCTTTTGGCTTTGGCTGGGATGTGGGTTCTGCTCGAATCGTGCATTGTCCCAGTGGATCTGGCCTCCACATTGGAAGAGAGGGCAGCAAGGGCGATCGATCCCAATCCGCTTGCCCCGCTACCCAGAAAAGCTCTGCGATTGAGAGAAGCAAAACTTGCCGGGACAGGTGGCTTGATTTGGTGAGGATTCATTCCTTGGTCAAAAACTCATCGAGATTCATGATTGCCTGCGCCACTGAAACCCAGGCCGCGAGTTGAACGGGATCCAGGTCCGAGTCAGGCGGTGATTCCCCAACGGAACTGATCTTCCTGGCGTCATTGGGTTGAGCCTTGTAGTGGGAGAGCATATCACGCAGCAGGTTCTCCAGCGTGAGGAACTCTTGATCTGAGGGAGGACGTGCCAGGGCCGTCTCCATGGCCAAACGCATTCTTTCAGCCAGGCCACGGCTCTTCGATTTAAGGACTCGAGTCGCGAAGCCGCGGGCGGCTTCAACGAAGGTGACATCATTGAGCGTGACGAATGCTTGAAGGGGTGTGTTGGTTACTGGACGGCTGACGGCGCATTCCTCACGGATGGGAGCGTCAAACGCCGCGAAAGACGGGTAGAGAATGGAACGTTTCCAGAACGTGTAGATTCCCCGGCGGTAAAGGTTTTGGCCTCGATCCGGGATATAGGCCTTACCAACAGAATCACCATAGGACATCTCCTTCCAAAGACCCGGAGGTTGATAAGGCTTTACGGATGGACCACCCGTCTGCTCGTGGAGTAACCCTGATACACTGAGAGCATTGTCGCGGATCATTTCCGCCTGAAGGCGGTGTCGGGGGCCTCGGGCAAGGAGCCGGTTGGATGGGTCCCTCTGAATCAAGTGCTCGGAGCCGGCAGAAGATTGTCGATAGGTTTCGGAGGTGACCATCAATTTGAGGATGTGTTTGATATTCCATCCACTTTCCATAAATTCCACCGCGAGCCAGTCGAGCAATTTCGGATGGCTCGGCCATGCGCCCTGCGATCCAAAATCCTGAGGCGTTGCGACAATTCCTTTACCGAAAAGCATGGCCCAGAGTCGATTGACGAGCACCCGTGCCGGTAGCGGGTTTCCAGGGTCGTTGAGCCACATGGCGAGGGCAAGACGAGGTGAAGCGGCCTGTGGAAGATCTGGAAAGATGGAGGGGATGCCTGGTTCCACTGGATCTCCTTTGCGTCGAAAATCCCCCCTGACAAGGATGTGGCTCGGCTGCCGCTGGTCCGAATCTTGCATGACTCGAAGTTTTGGAATGGACGTGACGACTTCTTGTAGCTTCTTCTCAGCCACGGCAAGCTGGCGGTCCAGGTTTTCCTTAGCGCCTGGGTTTTTGTCGTCCGATTGATTCTCAAGTGTCTGTACAATTCGAGACCATTTTCGTTTCGCGGCTTCCTGTTCTTGATCAGGTAATTCGATGAATGGCGGGGCAAACTCTCCGCGGTAGAGCGGGTTGCCCGGGACCTGATCGAAGAAAGCAAACAGTTGGTAGAACTCACGTTGAGAAAAGGGATCAAATTTGTGGTCGTGACATTCCGCACATTGAAGCGTCACACCCAGCCACACAGTCGCCGTGGTGGCGACCCGGTCGAGCGCGTATTTCACCCGGTACTCTTCTGGATTGGCGCCACCTTCGCTGGAGGTTGGACCATTGCGGTGAAAAGCCGAACCCGTTTTTTCTTCCAAAGTGGCATTCGGTATTTGGTCTCCAGCGATCTGCTCGCGCGTGAACACATCAAATGGCTTGTTTTCGTTGAACGACTTGATGACATAGTCCCGATAGGGCCACATCGCACGGGTGGTATCGTCGTGGTAACCGTCGCTGTCGGCGTATCGTGCCAGATCCAGCCAATGCTGCGCCATGCGCTCCCCAAATCGTGGTGAGGCGAGTAATCGAGCCACCAGGTCCTCATAGGCAGTGAGTGAGGAATCATCGAGAAAGGCGCTGACTTCGGATACCGAGGGAGGAAGGCCGACAAGATCAAAAGAAAGCCGTCGGATCAGGTTTCTCGGCTCCGCTTGTTTCGATGGATGAAGGATTGGATTCTCCTGTTCCAATCGAGCAAGGATGAAGGCATCGATTGGATTGTTTGTCCACTCAGGGTTTTTCGTTTCAGGCGGGACGCTTCGGGCTGGGGGGATCCATGCCCAGTGTCCATCATACTCGGCGCCCGCGGCAATCCAGCGTTCTAAAAGTTTGATTTTTGCTTCCGTGAGGGGTTTCTTTGTCTCGACGGGAGGCATGCGTTTGTCAGGATTTATGTGTCGGATGCGTTGGATGACTTTGCTCGCCTGGACCTCGTTGGGAACGATGGCCTTTAGATCCAAAGCGATGCCAGCAATGTCAAGTCGAAGATCAGCCTCGCGTTCGTTTGAGTCCGGACCATGGCAGGCGAAGCAGTGGTTCGAGAGGATGGGGCGAATATCTCGATTAAAATCGATAAGCGGATCGGTCTTCCCCCTGGATAGGATGGGAAAGAGCATTGCTGCCATCAAAAGGGACAGTAACGGTTTTTCGATCTTTGCATGTGATCTCATTGCCACGTCGTCGCATTCTAAAAAGGAACAACGCTCATTTAAAATGTTCAAACCAATGAGGGCCAGAACAGAATACCGTACGGGCAAGGTTTATCTTTCATTCAGCCATGATACAAGTGCCTCTGGAATTGAATGTTCCATTTTAAGAAGGAAATCGCCCATTGAACTGCTGGAGTTGTTATCGATTTCACATGGATCCATTCCCTCATGCCTCCGTCGGAAATGACCCGCTGACAGGGGTTCCATCATCAGAATATTTGATTGAGCAAAGGTGAATTCTCAGGTTCCTGCTCTGGTCAGCAGTTTTAAATCTTATGGGCAGCAAATCAATGTGACCGTGTAGGGGTAGCCATGGGTTCAGCCCTTCTTTGAATGGGAGGCCCAGCCAAGCTTCAAGGCGTGCGTTTCACGCGAAAAAAATGCTGCTTGAAAGGGACAAGAGGCAAGCTTGGATCCGTGAATTTGACGAGTGGCGTGGTGCTCTCAAGTTCGCCGATTGCACTCCAACGGGATAAGTCGTCGTGAACTTCAACCGCGTCATTCGAACCTGTATTTACCACTTTCTTGATTTTCGGTTGTGTGCGTTATCGTGTTTCTACACAGATCATGGTGCAAGGAACCGTTCCTTTGTTCAAGGAGTGACGCTGTCTTTATTCCGGGTCAATTCACCATAAAACCTGAGTCTTTTTGTGTCCATAGGAGGGTGGGGGAGGGCCCCAATTTTCTTTCCTTAATTTCAATACCCCACCACCCCCCTCCCTTTTTTCAACCAGTTAACCCAACCAGCGTACACCCCTCAAGGCCTTGAGGGGTGTACGTGCATTGTCTGGTTATCATTCTGCTAATAATGTTCCTTTCT
>JAAZXX010000679.1 GCA_014239995.1 Verrucomicrobiia bacterium | reverse complement strand
TCGGCCACCCCTTGATTCAATCCTAGATAAAAAACCTCGTGGGCTTTGTGTTGCACAGTCAGTTCATCGTTCTTGAGAAAGCCAAAGTCTTTCATCATGGAAGTGTCTTCAAGGTCTATCAATATGGCGATGCGCTCGCCCTCCCTGGGTTCAAAAACCGTTTTCATCAATCGTGACAGACTGAAAGACGGAAACGACATGGAATCAAATTTCATTGTGACAATGGTTCAGTAATGCGTTGTATTCAACAAACGTGCCCTACCCTACCCTTCAGATCCAAGTTGACAACCCCTGCATACATTTTTCTTCACAGGCTGGAATTGCGACTGAGTTGACGCGTTGATTTTGATTGAAATATTCTTGTTCTCCCCCCTCCTTTACCCCAGAAATAGGGAATGTTCCGTCTTAAAGCCTTCCCTTGGGAGACCTGTCTGATTTGCAAACACCCATCACTGTTGCTGGCCACCCTTGCCTGCTTCATGCCATTTCAGTGCCTGGAACTTGAAGCTGAACAGGAGACGCCTAACGTCATCCTGATTTATGCAGACGATCTGGGGTATGCAGATGTTGGATGTTATGGCGCCACAGAGGTCCACACCCCACACATCGACCGTCTGGCTGAAAATGGCATCGTGTTCACCGATGCCCACGCGCCAGCAGCGACATGTACGCCTTCGCGTTACGCCATGTTGACAGGGGAATATGCCTGGCGTCGTAAAGGAACAGGCATCGCCCGCGGGGACGCACCTCTTATCATTGATCCCGAAACCATCACTCTTGCTGATATTTTTAAAGAAGGAGGTTATCATACGGGTGTCATTGGTAAATGGCATCTGGGATTAGGTCCCGAGGGCGGACCTGATTGGAATGGGATCATCAAGCCTGGGCCGCTGGAACTTGGTTTTGACGACGCATTCCTGATTCCTGCTACTGGCGACAGGGTGCCTTGCGTCTACGTAGAAAACCACAGGGTCGTCAATCTAGACCCCAGGGATCCCATAAAAGTCAGCTTCCGCCAACGTATCGGGGACGAACCTATCGGAAAGGAAAACCCAGAATTGTTGAAAATGCACCCAAGTCATGGGCACGACCGCACCATTATCAATGGCATCAGCCGTATCGGCTATATGAGTGGCGGCAACAAGGCGCGCTGGAAAGACGAGGACATGGCCGATACCATTACCGAAAGAGCCTTACGCTTCATGGAAGCACGCAGGCAGGAACCTTTCTTTCTGTTTTTTTCACTTCATGACATCCACGTCCCAAGAGTGCCTCATCCAAGATTTGTAGGTAAGACAACGATGGGACCACGTGGGGATGCGATCGTTCAAACCGACTGGTGTGTCGGGAAAATTCTCGAGAAACTTCAGGAACTCGGGCTCTCAGAAAAAACAATGGTTCTGTTCACCAGTGACAATGGGCCCGTGATAGACGATGGTTACAGGGACCGTGCCGTGGAGCAACTCGGTAAACACCAACCCGCAGGTCCCTTTCGTGGTGGGAAATACAGCGCCTTTGAAGGGGGCACCCGCATACCATGGATTGTGTCTTGGCCAGGTCATATAAAACCAGGAAAGAGCAGCGCTCTGGTATCTCAGGTTGATTTACCCGCCTGTTTTGCCGACATGCTCAAGAAAGAGTTACCCGATGACGGTGCACCGGACAGTTTTAATGTGCTGGCGGCACTGATGGGGCAGGAGGACATTGGAAGGCCTCATTTAATTGAACAATCACGCACGCTGTCGCTGCGACACGGGGATTGGAAATGGATTGAACCCTCCGATGGGCCTTCCATCAATAAAAACACCAACACTGAACTTGGGCTCAATCAAGAAGCTCAATTGTATTATCTCGGTGACGATCTGGGTGAGAGACGTAACCTGATCAAGGATTACCCTGAAAAGGCACTATGGTGCCAGCGCAAGTTGCAAGCAATAAGGGAAGCAGGTCAAAGCAGGCGTCCCTGAATTGATGGATTCCCTGCATGCTATAACGTTAAAGAAATTTTTTCTTCACAAAAACGATTGAATCAACAATTATATTCATGTTGAGAAACCTTACAACACAACTGCTATGACAATCATGAAAAAATCGATCACCAGAACCTCCGGATTTACCCTTATCGAGTTATTGGTGGTTATTGCTATCATTGCCATCTTGGCTGGGATGCTGTTGCCAGCGTTGAGTAAAGCCAAACTCAAGGCGGTGGGAGCTGTCTGCCTGAACAACCAGAAACAGTTATCACTGGGCTTCGTGATGTATGCAGATGATCATGAAGACAAAATGCTGCCGACTGACGGAAACCCAGCGGGTGGGTTCTGGCCGGGACCTGGCACCATCAGCAATGGTAAATTTACGTACTCCGGCATCCTGAGCGGCGAAAGTAAAACACAGGCACAAAAGCGTGTTAAAGACGGTATTCGGAGTGGCCCCTTGTTCAACTATGTGAGCGGGACAGGGTCAT
>JAAZXX010000678.1 GCA_014239995.1 Verrucomicrobiia bacterium | reverse complement strand
GAACAAGCCCATCACGGTCAAACCGAGGAAGCGGTAGGTTCCCTGATGCACTCACTGCTGCAGGACCCGGCTTCTGAAGTCCGTGCCCAGGCTGCTGGGATGAGCGGATATCTTGGTGACAAATCTCTCGTTGGAGCACTGGTAGAAGCGCTTGATGACCCGAGCGGGCGGGTGCGACAGAGAGCGATACTGGCACTCGGCCGCATGAATACTCGGGAGTTTTTTGAAATACTCATCGACTGCATGGCACGCCCAGAGAACCAGGGAGCGGTGTTGCGTCAAACCGCCATTACGGTCATGGAACGCATTGCGAACCAACATCAACTCGAATCTCTCGCTGAACACCCCAATGACACGGTACGACTGGTGGCGGTCGTTGCCCTTCGCCGCTTGAGAGGCCACGGTGTTGAACGCTACCTGCGTGACGAAAACCCCATGATCGTCATGGAAGCAGCCAGGGCAATCCATGACACCCCCATTGGAGAGGCCATGGAGGCGCTGGCAGGAATGCATGCCGTGTCTTCCGATTGGATCGCAGGCCTTGCAAGCGTCGACGAAGGTTTGTCTTTTCCCTCATCGGAGGGGAAAACGTCGCTACAATCGGACTCCGTGCTGCTGATACCCATGCTTCACCGTGTCTACCATGCCAACATGCTTCTGGGCGAGGCCGGAAACCTCGAGGTCCTGGTGGAGGCAGTGGAAGACGAGACACTGCCATTAAAAATACGATCCACCTGCGCGCAGTGGATCACAAAGCAGCTTCACATGGGGCAGGACAGGGATGCACCTGGAAAACCCTTCCTGATAAAACTCCTTCGGAACCGCGTTGAGACATGGATAACGGCTTCGAATCCCTTCCAGCGGGGAACCATCCTGGCCTGTATCCGAAGTGCAGCGTGGAAACAACATACTAGCCTGGTGGAAGACAGGTTCCACCATTTCCATGAGCAGCCCGAAAACCGGGTGAGAGCCCTCTGGGCCCTGTCCGATTGGTCGGAATCGAACATGCAGGAACTCATAGATGAGGCTCTGGTCTCCAACAGTGCCCTGCTCAGAAAGGAAGCCGTGCTGATCCAGGCTCGATTCGACCCGGAGGATACCGTGGCGGCCTGGGTGCAGACCCTGGAATCCGGTAATTTTCCGCAAAAGCAGGCTGTCCTGCGAACCATGGTCGGTGTCCGCGATCGAAGAATCGACGCCGTCCTCCTGTATTGGCTCCAGCAGGTCCTTGAGGGCTCCGTAGATAAGGCAGTCCACGAGGAACTCCTGGCCCTGGCATCCACGCGCACCAGCCCAGCAGTCAGGAAAGCCCTCGCGGACTGCAGGGAAAGACAAGACCCATGAAAATTCGTACGCAACAACTTCAGGCAGAGATCGCCTGGTTCAGCGCACTGTGTTCCGATGACTATACCTATCTCGGAGTGCCTGATGGTAAATTACGCAGTAGCTTTGACCACTGCAAATCCATCGTGCAGTGCGCCGACAAACATGCATTTCAGAACATCCTGCTACCCTCCTCTTATCAGGTCGGTCAGGACACTATGACATTTGCGGCGGCCATGGCCGAGCAGACACGACAGATTCAGCTCCTGACCGCCATCCGCTGCGGCGAGGTCCATCCGCCCATGTTGGCCCGAGCCATCAGCACCCTCGACCACATGCTGGAAGGCCGATTGGCGCTGAATATAATTTCATCTGACCTGCCAGGAATGCAGTTGGATTCCAAAAGTCGCTACCGACGCTCAGGCGAAGTCATTCAAATCCTCAAACAGGCGTGGTCCGGCAATGAGATCGATTTTACCGGGGAGTTCTATCGCTTCAAGATGTCATGTGAACCGGTAAAGCCATACCAGCAAAACGGGGGTCCCCTGCTCTACTTTGGCGGGCACTCAGATGCTGCAAGGGAACTGTGCGCCCGTTTTTGCGATGTCTACCTGTTTTGGCCGGACACGGAGAAGGCTCTGCAGGCGGGGATGCAGGACATGGCAGCGCGTGCAGGACATTTTGGCAGGACACTGGACTTCGGCCTGCGCATCCACGTCATTGTTCGTCCCAGCGAGGGAGAGGCAAGAGAGGCGGCACGCACGCTGGTTTCCAGACTTGATCCCGCAACCGGGTCCACCATCAAACACCGTGCGCAGGACTCCAGGTCGGCAGGTGTGGGTGTTCAGGATACCCTCAGAACAAAGGCAGATGCGGATGGCTATGTCGAACCCGGCCTTTGGACAGGGATCGGCCGTGCAAGGTCCGGATGCGGATGTGCCATTGTAGGTGACCCTGAGCAGGTGCGCAGAAAACTCGAACGCTACATGGAACTCGGCTTTCGTGCCTTTATTCTTTCAGGTTACCCCCATCTGGATGCCTGTGACCTCTTTGCGAAACATGTGCTACCACATTTGAAGACTTGCCGATTGGCCGAACTTCAAGGAAGAAAACCAGCCACGCGACCCAAGACGCCGCTCACA
>JAAZXX010000677.1 GCA_014239995.1 Verrucomicrobiia bacterium | reverse complement strand
ATGGAATCCCTAACGTTTTTCAGCGTAAGGATCAACTTTGGGACCATTCAAATATCGCCATCATTACTCCCACGCATACCACAACCTTCAAGGGTTTTCTTAATTCCTCTTGAATAAGTGATGACACGGCGGCAGTGTGCACTGAGTTTTCAAATGAAAAAAGAAGCTATTCAATTTCTCGAAAAACTCGTCAACACTCCCAGCCCTGTCGGGCATGAAACCAGAGGTCAACGTGTTTGGCTGGATTACGTGCAAGCATATGCTGATACGACATGGAACGACGATTACGGCAACACGGTGGCCCTGCTGAACAAGGGAGGTTCGCCACGAATAATGCTTGCCGCTCATGCTGATGAAATAGGGCTCTCGGTGAACTATATTGATGAGCATGGCTTTATTTATGTGCGCCGACTCGGTGGGGTTGACCCCACGGTTTCCAAGGCCCAACGTGTCATTATTCATACCAAAAATGGCCCCATTAACGGAGTCATCGGTAATGTGCCCCCTCATTTGACCAAGACAGATCAACAGGACAAAAAACCTCAAATCCACGAACTCTTCGTCGACATCGGGGTGGCTTCCGATGAAGAAGCCAAAAAACTCGTCCGGATTGGTGATCCCATTACCATTGACAGGGATTTCGAACTTCTGAGGAACGACCTGGCCGTGGCCAGGGCCTTTGACAACCGCGCTGGAACCTTCGCAGTCGCGGAAGCTTTAAGATGTATCCATGAGGACCGTAAAAACCTCAAAGCGGAAATTCTGGCTGTTTCCAATACCATGGAGGAAGGCGGATGCCTGGGTGCCAGGCAAATCGCCTACGCATTGAAACCCGATGTTGCCCTGGTAACGGATGTCACCCATGCCACCGATTATCCTACTGTCAGCAAAGCCATGCATGGAGATATTCAACTTGGCAAGGGCCCCAGCCTGACACATGGTGGCCCCAATCATCCGGTTGTAGTCGAGCGCCTTGAAGGCGTGGCGCAGGAACTGGGTATTTCCGTACAACATGAGGCGGTCTCAAGCACCAGCGGTACAGACACGGATGTCATTTTCTGGACACGTGGGGGCATTCCAAGCGCATTGATCAGCCTTCCCAACCGTTACATGCATTCTCCCGTGGAATTGGTTCATCTGAAAGATTTGGAACAAATCCCTCAAATCATGGCTGGATTCGCCTTATCAGCGAAGGAAACCGACCGTTATTCAGTAAGTGTTTGATTTTTTGGAAAAACGTCCTTCCCCATCAAAAAACTCAACTGCCTCGGAAAAGAAGCGCACGCAGGTATAGGCCCCCTTCAAGAATGGCCCCCCCGGGCCAGACGACCACACCAGCATAGGACTTCGACACTTGAACTGATTGAACATCGATTCGAGGCAGGAACAAGGCATGCCTTTTATTTATCGTGTAGTATTGCGGATCATGGAAATCCTGATTTGTGCTACAAGTCTATGTACTGCCGGACCATCGGTTGAGGAAAGTCCTGCCAATTCCACCACATTGAATAAAAGTCCAGGAGTTTCACCTCCTACTCGAAACAACCTGATTGAGCTATCCCTAGACCTCCAAATATCAAGGAAATATCGTTGAAAGGACCTTGGATGAATTTTTTCCTTTGGTATTCCCCCCCAGATACCAACCGTGCTCCGACATCACAATACCCCGTGTGGTTTAAAAACACCAAGCACCTCCAGTGCACCCAAAACACATCCTGCCGACCTATCAGCCAGCCCCACCTTTGCTGGCAGTCATGACAAGGAACACAGGGTAGAAGGAAGTCCCCTGAGTGAGAGAAGATTGCCCAGGAATACTTACCAGGGGCTTGGGCGGCCTAATAGGATACCTTCCAAACACCCTTGTATCACCCTCAGGAGAGAGTTACCCCCGGTCCATCAGGGGTTGGTTAACAACCTGGGTGCTTAGCATTTTCCTGATCTCGGTTCCCAACACCCAAAAGTGCTTCCAGTTGGTCAGATGACTGTTTTCTTTGATTCCGAGCAGGATGCGGCCTCATGTGACATCCTCCCAGTCGTTCAGGTATGATATCCATGTTTCATAAACACTGGGGAAGACTCATCCTGCCCAGAAAGAAAGGTATATACCAGAACCATGGGTCAAGCTCGCAGTTACCTGTTGAGTAGGGTCGAAGCCTCGTTATCAAAAACGTGATGGAGAAGAAGATAAAGTTGGGATGGGTTTAAGGTGGGCATAATTACAAACAGGCCCTGCTGGGCCCATGCGATCCATGTTCGGGTTCTTCGCATGTCAATGCCCGAGGTGAGTCTGCCTAGTCATTCATATTGCTGGTAGCAATCAAAGAGGATGTTGAGTTGATACCCGATAAAAAGCAGCAAGCCGATCACGACAAACCGCAGTGAACGTCCAGGAAGTCTTTCGGTTGCTTTCAATTCTCAGTCTCCCGGCAGTCCGATCCCGGTGGATGCCCTACCTCCTCATGATAGCCCC
>JAAZXX010000676.1 GCA_014239995.1 Verrucomicrobiia bacterium | reverse complement strand
TAGTTATACTTCTCAGATCGATCTTCGATCACAAGAATGCTCTCATCGGCCATGCCGAGTTGACTTGAACAATATAGATAAAGTTGATCAGGCGCATTGTCGGCTACGATGATCTTGACATAGGCACCTCGCTTTCCGGGCACACCTTTGAACTCCACTCCTTCTCGATACTCTTCCCCTCCACGGTGGGCGCCGTCCTTGGACGTGGAAAATTTGAGTGGAAATCCAGTATTGGTTTCCAAGGATTGATCGAAGTAATAAGTGTTTCCACGCTTTAAGGTCAGCCTTGGATTTAAGTTCCGGTTAATGGTGAAACGTTGCCCCTTATTGAGTCGCACGTCCATTTCGTAACCGTGGTATTCGACTCGATTGCTACCATACTCGCCGAAGGGGATTCTGGTGGGTAGTCGATAGTCTTTGTTGTTAATTAATTGATAAGCAGCAAGATCCATCTCCTTGAGTTCCTGCCTAGTACAGGGCTTCCATTCCGAGTTAAGGTTCTCGCACCAACCACGGGGTTTGGCCTCCTCCTTGGGTCCTTCAGGTTGTCTTGTCAGCATCGCATTGTAACCGATGTTCGTGGCCCAGACGTGCCACAGGTACTCATCGAGTTGGCATCCCCAACCACATGACGTCGCGTTGTACGTATACCAAGCGTTTTCCGGATAGACCCATCTACCATCCACAGGCGTCACCGTCCGGTCTATACCGCGTGCTCGATCCATTGCATTGGACAAGGTTGACGACCACTTATTACCGGCTTCCTCGTCTGGCAGACCAAAATCTTTCGGGTAAACACTCTGGAACGCTTTACCGTACTTGTGGAACAATTCTTCGACTGCGATGTCCATTTCGCCGTCCCGCGAATGCCCGACGCCAGAGTGCCCCGGACGCAGCGCTTGTGCTGGAACCCAGAAGGGCTGGCCGGGCTTGAAGGCGATCCATGCGTTATCCAGTGTCTTGGTATCAACTAGGACTATGAGGTAATTTCGTCCCTCGAGATCCTTCTGATGGTAATCGAAAATTTTCCGATCGTCCGGGATGAAGTCTTCGTCGTTGTCGATGAGCTGAGCGTAGATCTTCGCCGCGTGAATGATCTCGGGAACGGGCGTCTTTGGCATCGCCGCAATGGTGACACCGAAGACATTAATGTAAGTATCAAAGAATTTCTCCATGCCACAAGCAAGCCCGAGCAAGTTAGGGTGCGCTGCCTTGTATTGCTCAAGGTTCATGGGTTCGAAAGTGGGCCTTGTGTAGGTTGTCGCTAAGCTCGACTGAGGCGGAGGCGACTGCTGAGCCTCCCCACACCCAACAGCGAAGATTGTGATAGCAATAAGGAGTAAGTTCTTCATGGTTAAAACACTAACACCCCACCACGAACCGACCAATTACAAATTCCACCGAGGAATACAACGGGAACCAATAGCTCATGGCTTTAGATCCCCGAACAACTGACCATGAATCATGGGTCAGGGTGCGGGGTTATAGCTTCTCGCTAATGCGTTTCACAGGCCTGCCCGAGAATGTGTCATCCCAGCCCTTTGCTTCGGGTTTGCGGTAGATGGTGGGGGTGGCTTTGTATTGGAGAAGGAATCTTTTGGGGATTAATGACGGGCACTAGAACTCCCCGTGATGCAGAATCTGGACAGATTATTTTGACCTTATTTGCTATTGAAATTCCCGTTGTAAACATTTCCCCCGATGATGATCGCCGCGCTAGGCTCTGAAAAACCCGGCTTGAAAAAGCAATTTACGAGCAATTATTCCGAAGTGTCTCCGAGCACGAGGATGTCCCAGAAGCGTTCTCCGATCTTGACGGAGGCCTTCTTCTTCAGGCCGCCTTTGTTGTCGATGGCATACGCGGCGAGGGAACCTTGTTTGGAGGAGGTGACGAACAGGTGATCTCCGTGCGGCGACATCCCAAGCGCCCAGGGAATACTGTCGGTTGCCGTCATGCCGAGTGATTTCAGCCGCCCGCCCTCCCCGATCGCATAGCCGAACACCGCGTTCAGGGGTTTACCAAAACCGCGCACGGGGACGTAAAGAAACCGCCCGTCAGGAGTGATGACGATGTCCGATGCTGCCAACCCCTCCGCTGGCGGCGTCTCCAACGCCGCACAGATCTGCAGCTGTTGCAGGCCGCCCCTGGGCCCGATTTTGTAAGCGCTGACCCCGAGCTGTTGTTCGTTGCTGAAATAGACGTACGGCTTGGTCGGGTGGAACGCCAGGTGACGCGGCCCGACCGCATCCGGTATTTCGATGTTGGCCGGCGCACCCGGGCTCAGTTTGCCGGTCTCCGGGTCGAAGCGGTACTGGTAGAGGGCGTTCTCCTCTTTGACATAGGGGACGTAGACCGAGCGGTTGTCCGAGCTGACGCCGACCGAATGCGCCATGGTTTTCTTCTCTTTGCGCGAGTCGACCAGCTTCTCGGGAAGGCCTTTGGCGTCCAAGCGGTAGACATCGAGATTGCC
>JAAZXX010000675.1 GCA_014239995.1 Verrucomicrobiia bacterium | reverse complement strand
CTGGATCAATCACTTCAGCAGATAGTTCGTGTCCGAGAATACGTGGATATTCAAAGAAAGGCTGCTGGCCTTGGTAGGCGTGGAGATCAGTGCCGCATATTCCAATATTGCGGATGCGGACAAGTGCCTCTTCTGGACCGGGCTTGGGTTCCGGGGTTTCCGCCAAGAGGAATTCCCCGGGTTTATTACAGATAATGGTTTTCATATGCCTGAAACACAGGTCGATTGCCTAAAAAAGCGGCCTTTCTACCTTGCTTTTCGAAGAAGCAGGAGACCGCAACCAAGAAAGAGTAGGTTGGGCAACCAAGCCAGTAGGTCGGGTCGGAAGCTTGGGTGATCCTTGAGTAACCCAAGTAGTATTGACAGAACATAGTAGCCCAGCGCAAGTCCCAGGGCCAAGGCTGCATTGGCCATCGTTTCCCGCCTACCAGTTCGGATGGCCAAGGGGATGCCGATGGCGGCAAATGCTATTACCGAGCACGCCATTGATGCATTGGTATGAAGCTGCATTTTGGTCTCCAGCAGTTGTTTCTTGTCCGATTCGGTGAGTTTATCCAGATTGGCGAGTCGGTCACGACGCTTCATTAGTTCTTCAAGGGACAACATGGAGGGTTTGCGGTTAATCTTCAAATCCTGACCCCGTTTATCGAGAGAAAAACGAAGAATGGTGTTTCCTGCTGTACCTGGACGATAGTCTCCCTGGAAATTCTCCGGATCATCCTCATCATTAATTTCAATCTGGAGGTTTCTTGGTTCGAGAATAAGAGTGTTGGTTTCGAGGTCAGCGGTGATTATTCCGTAGTCGAAGCGCATGGTTTGACGAATTCGCCCTTGCTCATCAGGCTCTTCATCTTGGCCGGCTGTGCTCCAGATCCAGAAGTCATGCAGGTTCTTCCCATCGAAATCACCCACGTAAAGAATATAGCCGGGAAAGTCCGTGACAAAGGTGCCTGGTTGGAAAAAAAAGAGAGGGTTTTCCATGGCGGTCTGAGCAAGCTTCTCTTTGTAACCAGTCCTGGCCTGTGGCGCAGCCCAGGAATTGATGTAAAAACAGATGCCAGCGAGTATCAGGGAAAGCCCGAAGATAGGCGCGGCGATTTTGCCGAGTCCGAATCCGCTTGCCCGCATGGCAGTGATCTCCGAATCGGCGGAAAGTCGACCCAACCCCAACAGAATGCCTGTGAGCAGTGCGGGTGGCAGTGCGAATTTGACAGCGTAGGGAAGAAGCAGGCTGAACAATTCAATAACGAACTTGAGGGAGAATTGTCCCTCCATGAATTGGAGAAGCTTATCCCGTAGTGCATTCCCGGCTGTCAGGATAAATACAAGAATCAACAGTGTCAGGAATGTTCCTGCAAAGACTTCCCGGAAAACATATCGCTGGATTCGGTTCAAGGCTCAGTTTTTATTATACAACGTATGGCAGAGCCGATTAGTTGTCATCGAAAAAAGCCTTGGCAGCAAAAAGATTCTTGGCAATTCGATAAAACGGGTTTCAGGATTGTGATATGTACAATTCAAAGGAAGAAGTTTTGCAGATATTCGCGGATACCGGTGCGCTCCAAAAGGGGCATTTTATCCTGCGCTCCGGCTTGCATAGTAGCCATTTTTTCCAGTGTGCACAGGTATGCCAGCATATGC
Source organism: Verrucomicrobiia bacterium (assembly GCA_014239995.1). Taxonomy (GTDB): domain Bacteria; phylum Verrucomicrobiota; class Verrucomicrobiia; order Limisphaerales; family AAA164-E04; genus AAA164-E04. The sequence continues at coordinate 836 of JAAZXX010000675.1, read as the reverse complement.
CAAGCGTGACTCGTTTGGCTGAGTTGACATTGGAAAAAGTGTCCGGGCTTGAGTTTGAGACTGTTGTTGCGCCTGCAATGGGGGGCTTGGTTATTGGGCAGGAGATCGCACGTCAGTCCGGTCGCCGTTACATTTTTTTGGAAAAACAGAATGACGCCCTTGCGATGCGGCGTGGTTTCAGCCTTCGTCCGGGTGAAAAAGTCCTGATTACAGAGGATGTGGTGACGCGTGGTGGGCGTGTAGCTGAAGCCCTTGCCATTGTTCGTGGTACAGGTGCTGTCCCAGTTGCAATCACTTCGATTGTTGATCGCAGTGGCGGCCAAGTAAAATTTGATGTGCCTTTCCACGGATTGGCGGCACTCACCTTCCCGACCTTTGCGCCTGACAAAATCCCGTCTGATCTATCGGTTGTTCCCGTGACCAAGCCAGGTAGTTGATTTAGCCAACTTCTTTATCGTCAGGTGGGCTTTCTGCCTCTTGGGCTTCTTCTGCGGCAGGGGCTTCTTCCGTCTTGGCCGTTTCAGCTTCTTTTTTGCTAATATTGGAGATCGCTTCCCCCAGAGACGGGAAAACTGTCAGCTTGGCCTCATCGTCGCTTTCCTTGTTTAGTTCTTGATCCTGTTCACTGGTTCCCACAATGGCATACTCAAGTTTTGCACCATCAACCGCTTTGATTAACTGCTTGATTGGTTTAAGGAAACTTTCATCAAATTCGCTGACCTGATGGATATCAATGACTGCCTTGCGGATGCCGGAATCGATTGCACCGGCGATGCCGATTGGGGCACTGGTAACAATTTCAGCTTTATCGAAATCGGAGCAATCCGCAGGGAAAC
>JAAZXX010000674.1 GCA_014239995.1 Verrucomicrobiia bacterium | reverse complement strand
TTAGTGCCAACCTTACTCTCACCCAAAATGGCAAGGACACTTTCAATAACCTAATTGCTGGCACCTACAGCGTTAGCGTCCCCAATAGTGCGGGACAAGACACTGCTGGGGGATGGTAGAATTTTTCACCGAGTGATTTTCGACTTACGATAGCTTACTCTAAAGCTGGCGCGACGCTGGCCTACCAACCGGTAGAATTTGGGCAGAACAAAAAACCGACGCTTGGCACTGCTGGGGGAACATTGTCCTTTACCTAGAATGGTGGAGCCACAGCGATTGATGGAAGCCTGAGCGTGGCAGATAAGGATGACACGAGGCTGAGGTCCGCGACGATCACGATATCCTCAGGCTATGTGAGCAGTGAGGATGTGCTTGGGTTCTCGACCCAGAATGGAATCAGTGGCAGCTGGAACTCCGGGAGCGGAGTAATGACCCTGAGTGGGAGTGATTTTGATACGGTCATCGGAGTCTACACCGCATCGGGAAGCAGTTTTGAATCGTTGCAGGAGGTGGCCTGTGATAACGACAGTGGGCTAGATGGACAGGACAGCAGCGTGACGTTTGCTGCGACTGCTGATGCCCTTTACTATATCGCCATTGATGGCGTGGGAGGCATGACTGGAAACGTTCAAGTAAGCTATGACTTGGATGTAGGCTTCGAATTAACGAAGCCTATATTTCAGAATGAGGGTTTGGCATTTGACGTCCAGATCGTACCGAATGTTCCCTTTGTGATCGAGGTTTCGGATGATTTTATAAATTGGAATGTCCTGATGCGTGCCAGTTCCCTTGACGGTGCCTTTAAGTTTATTGATGACGAAGTCCTGGCGGGTAGTCTTCGATTCTATCGATTCTACCTTGTTGAATAAAAACAAGTAGCAAACCTTTTTCTGGATTTGCTTGGACGCAGCAGAAGTTACATCAAATCTGAACGTTGTCACTTCTACCTATACGGGAAAAAGAGTCCTTGCATTCACTCACCGCACGGTTCACTGGTCTATAAGGCTTAGGATGAGCGAGTTCGGCTGAGTAACCTTTTCCGCAGTGTTACCGTCAATACAAGCATCATGTACCAAGGAAGCTCAAGTGATACCGCTTAGGATCAGGGATTCAGTTTCTTTTCTCGGAGTCAATTTTTATCGTTAGTTTTCCATCTGAGCGACCGTAATATGGTAGTAAGTCATGAAGGCCGAACCACTCGGGCTCAAGAGGACTTGCTGAACAAGAAAGTGAAAAAATGAAAATCAAAATGACAGGTATACTCACGGTGACCGCTCTTCTCATGGGGGTTATCCCGATGACGCAAGCAAAGGAGAATAAAGCGAATTCGAAGCGAAAATATGCTGCGCCGTCCAAAAAAATCGAGGCAGCTGTAGATGCAGGGAAACTTACCAAAGAAGAGGCCAAAGAGAAAATGGCCGCCATGAAGAAGGAAGGTCGAAGTAAAAAGAAGCAACAGAGACGTAAGTGACAGAGATTTGGTTTTTTAAAAATAGACCACCTACTCTTAACAAAGCACATGCTGAACATGAAAGGGGCAAGTTCTGCTTGCTCCTTTCATGTTCAAGGAAACCAGCACAACGACGTTCATAGGCGATTTATTTCAGGAACGCGAAAAACGAGGAGGCCCAGCGGTTGTCACGAATGCAATGGGGGCTTTTTTTTCGTGGATCGGTTATTTCGGATTGGGTTTCATCCTGGACGACCTTACCTTGTAGCAAACCATGCACACCCATCCACAACAAAGGTAAATAGAGGACTATCTTAACGGGCCCCTTTTGTGCCGGTTGTTGCAGGCGGCTCAATGCTTATCAGATTCGATACACAACTCTACCGCATTGCCAAAGGTATCGAGTTCGAAGTTTTTCCTAACGTTGTCTCGACGAAAAAACGGAAAGCCCGGGAGGGGGACAAGCCGACCTTACGGAGTGAAAACACAAAGCGAAATGAAACATATGCAAATTATCATCGCAGCTCTGCTGTTGGTAGGGGGGTGTGCGTTACAACACTTGGCTTCTGCATCAGAAACTAAGCCTGCTGGAACAGCTGCCAAAGTTGTACAACCAGAACCGCCCGGCGATCATAACGCATTCTTCGGTCTGGACAAGATTTGGGACGTTCACATCAGGGTGCCGAACCACGGTTGGGATGGCATGTCCCCAGAGGGGGTCGGTTACCAGGCGCGCTTCCCTTACACAGAGGCCGCGGTGCACATCGCCGGTCACGACGCAATCACGGTCGGTTTGCGCTTCAAGGGTAATGCCACGTACTGGAAACTACCCCGCGACAGCCTGAAGAAGTCGTTCAAGCTGGACTTTAACCGGGTTCACGAACAACAGACGTTCCTGGGGCTGAAGAAACTCAACATCAACAACAACCTCTTGCATAATCCTTTCATATCTCAATTAAATATAGTTTTTTAACACGCTATACTTTCACATAGAAACCGTACTGTACATATATTCGCTGTTTTATTTGCCACTATCTC
>JAAZXX010000673.1 GCA_014239995.1 Verrucomicrobiia bacterium | reverse complement strand
TGGTGCCCCGATTGCTGATTCACCTCGCGTTACCGGACGCATGGATGTTCCCATCAAGATCATGCTCAAAGGAATGACAGGTGAGTTGGATGGACGGAAATTTCCAGGTCCAATGCTGCCTTTGGAATCGTTCGATGATGAATGGATTGCATCCACGCTGACCTATATCCGGAGCAGCTGGGGGAACAAAGCTTCCATGGTGACTGCTCGAGATGTGGCAGCTGTCCGTATGCAGATCAAGGATCGTGAAACGATGTGGGATGCATCTGAAATTGTTGCCATGACTCCAGTGCTGCCAAAGCAAATGCGAAAGTGGCGTTTTACCTCAAGTCACAGGTCTGGACAGATTAAGTCAGCCATTGACGGAAACTCCAACTCACGTTGGGACACTGGAGCCGTTCAAGTTCCAGGCATGTGGCTTGCCTTCGACATGGGGAAAGAGCAGGAGCTGACTTCATTGGTATTGGACAGTCGTCGCTCAAAAAATGATTACCCCCGTCAATACAGCGTGGAAATATCTGAAGACGGTCAACACTGGAGCAAGCCCATCGCGGAAGGTTACGGGCAGAGTCCCATGCTGCAAATCGTCCTGCCTCCCACAAAGACACGTCATGTTCGGATAAGCCAACATGGTCACGCATCAGGGAAATTCTGGTCCATTCATGAACTTGAAGTTTACACTAAGTAATCGTCAGGGAATGGATGTGAAGCTGATTTATTGATCACTTTCAAGGGGTTCTCATCATTTGGAGATCACTCATTGCATCCACAAGGCACTTCATTGTCACAACCACAGATTTCCATCGCGAGCATGCCAGACCAAGAGAGAGTGACCTGAACCAGCTATAGTTTACCAGCATGGCATCCCTCCTGGTCGAGGTTACGAGTGGGGCACCGGCGATCTGAATGATGTTGACTTTGCTGCTGTGAAGCTGGGGGATGCCAACGGCGACTGGAAACCTTCCGCTGACACTGGTAGCCCTTTGAACACTATACATGAAAGAGCCCCTGCTTCATATGCCCACCGTGGACCATTGCTTGTATTGGTTGGGACCAGGTCTGACAGCGAGGGAGATTTGCATGTGCCATTCCTTGAATGGGCAAACGAAGCTCTCATGAGGCTTCAGTATGAGCTCGTCTGGGATCATCGAATGCTTTCACTGAAAGGCGTAACCTCAAATAACCTCACAGGTTTTACCAGAGGCGTTCATACTTACGATCAAGAGTAAAGGGTGTCGGTGGACTAGGATGATGCCACTTTGGCCGCAATAGACATTAATGAAAACGAACCCAGGATGGTCTGGCGCTATAGTCGGGTGGCAGAGGGAGGCACCGGGCTATTGTTGGAGAAAGCGCTTCTGGTGGGGCAGCACAAAGGGTTGGGGCGTATGCCAAGTGCTACGCTTTATTTGAGGCCTGATGATCGTTCAAAAACAGGTTTGCAGGGAATGATCAAGGCCATTGATTTTCATGGACAGCAGATTCACCTATGGGTTGATACGCGTGCTGCTCAGCATTGGCCGCTGGAGTCAGCTTCAAGGCTTGAATCATCAAAGTGGTCGCGATTGAAAATACTCGCAGGAAATGAACAGTGGCAACAATTGGTGTTGCCTCACAATGACGGTATGCATTTCCTCAGGTTGATTCCGTTGATCGGCCCTGATCGGTAAACTTCCTCCATCCTGCACAGAATTATCTTCAGGAGGCTAATGTACTTTTCGAGAAAGGTGATCACTTCCATGGTATCCTCGGACAATACTTATCTGTTGGAATCATATCGCTGATTTGAAAACATCGGTGGAAGGTTTATTCTTTTGTAAATTTTTCCTTGTCAGAATGATTTAAAAAAAACAGGTTTAATTGATTCCATTTCCAGCATCAACATAGCCGAACCTAGTGTTAATTTCAGCCAAAAGCGGTGGCTTTTTTAATGATGCGAACCCAAAAAAGAATGATTATGTGTATTCAAAAACGGTTATTTGTAAGGTGGAGCGGCTTATGCCATCTGTTGCTTCTTGTGGTAACACAGAGTGTGTTTGCGCAGACGTGGACCGAGGCGATCGAAGAATCGTCGCCTGCCTATTGGTGGCGATTTGAGGAAACCAGCGTGTTTAACTCCATTACAAACGAGGGTTCAGCAGGAAGTGTTTTCAATGCCCTCTATGGGCTTGATATCACAGATGATGATCTTCAAAAACAGAGTGCCTCTCCCTTGCTGGGCAAGGCAATGGAATTTACCGGGCCCGCCGCAGGGGGGGATTCCGAGAAGATTATCGAGCTGACCGCTCCTGATGATCCAAACGGCATCCCAGAACTTGTTAATTTCAGGACTTCACCGGAAGACAAGGAAACCACGGTGGAGTATTGGATCAAAACCTCTCAAACCGGCAGCAATGGTGACCAGACATGGACAAACCCCGCCATACTTGGCCACGAGAGTCCTGGCGATGGAGACTTCTACTGGGGATTTATCACCGGCGAAGGAGAATT
>JAAZXX010000672.1 GCA_014239995.1 Verrucomicrobiia bacterium | reverse complement strand
AATGGCAGTTTCAAGATCCCAAGCCGATGGTGCAAGCTCAGCTTACCGTGGAGTGGAAGGGCTTGATGAGTCTAAAACGGACAGAAAGGTAGCTGCATCTTTGGAACCTCCCTCAGCGGCTTTCCCAAACCATTGACGGGCCATCTCAAGGTCGCTTTCGACCACATCCCCCTCCACGTAGAAGGTTCCCACCGCGCATTGGGCCTCAGCGATGCCCTGTTCAGCGGCACGTCGATACCATTCAAGCGAAAGGAACCTGTCCTCAGGAATTCCCATTCCCTGGTCATAAAGCATTGCCAGATGGAATTGTGCCTCGGCATGTCCCAGATTGGCAGCGTGATCATACCATTTGGCTGCTTCAACCAGGTTTTTTTCGACCCCTTGACCAAGTTCGTGGAGGATCCCGAGATTGAATTTTGCGATCAGGTTGCCTTGCTCAGCTGCCTTGGTGAACAGCCTGATCGCTTCACCAGGATCGTGGGGTATCAAATCCCCTTCGATTTGGAGGGATGCCAGCAGCATCTGGGCCTTTTCATGGTCTTGCTCAGCAGCTTGCCGAAGCCACAGGCTTGCCTTGGAGGCATCGCCCGGGATGGCTTCGGCTTTTTCCACTTTTACCATACCAAGGAGCAGGAGTGCTAGATTGTATTGTGAAGCGACATGCCCGCCTTCAGCGGCTTTTGTGGTCCACTTGAGCACCTCCTCTGCATTTGGTGGGACCAGTTTGCCTTGCTGCATGATCGTGGCCAGGCGGAGTTGTGCACCAAGTACCCCCTTTTTTGCAGATCTGCGATACCATTCCAGAGCCTGCTGAATATCCTTCTGCGAGGAGCTTTGCTCAAAGACGAAGGCAAGATTGTAAAGAGCCATCGGATCGTCTTGTGCTGCTGCTTTTTTCAGCAGTGTGATGGCACGGCCAAGGTCTTGTTTGACACCTTCTCCCTTCAGAAACCTAAAGCCTGCTTCTGCCTGAGCACGTGGGTCTCCCGTTTCTGCTGACTTCAGGAAATGATCGAGTGCAAGGCTGACATCGCGTGCCACGCCTCTTCCATCCGCATACAGGCGCCCCAGTCGAAAATGCGCGTTGGCATCGCCTTTTTCCGCCGCTTTCCGATACCAGTTGAAGGCGGCCTCCGGATCTGCGTCACCCCCTTCACCCGATTCAAGCAGAACTGCCAGGTTAAACTGAGCCTTGGGATCCCCCCGTCGTGCAGCAAGATGAAACCAGCGTTGAGACTCTGCCAGGTCCAGTTCGATGCCCTTTCCCAAGGTGTAGAACACGCCCATTTTGAACTGAGCCTTCAGGATGCCTTGTTCGGCTGCCTGACGGTACCACTTGACCGCTTCGCCCATGTTCTGTTCGACGCCCTTGCCCGCCTCATACATGTTTGCCAGATAGAACTGGGCCTGAATGTGGCCCTGGGCGGCGGTTTTTTGATACCACCTTGCCGCCTCTTCAAAATCCTGTCCCACACCCTGGCCAGAGGCGTATGCCTGGCCCAGTTTGAGCTGTGCTTCGGGATGATCCTGCCCGGCGGACATTCTGAGCCAACGAATGCTCTCGGAAGCGTCGATGGCGACCCCGAGACCCGTGGCATAGCCCATTGCCACCTGAAACTGGTCTTCCGCATCACCCCGCTCTGCATTGAGACGTTGTCCCTTGAATATATCCTCTGGTGACATTTCTGGCAGCAGTTGATCCAGAAGCTGGCTGGCATCCTTGTTTCCCTGTGCCGCTGAAAGTTTGATCCAAAGGTAAGCTTCCGGCAGGTCCTGCTGGATGCCTTCTCCCTCCAGGATGGTTTGTCCCAGGTTTAATTGTGCACGAGGATCCCCCTGTGCCGCTGCGGATGCAAAATATCGCAGGGACTCTGCGGGATCCTCTTTCACACCGAGACCGTTGCGAAAAAAAATGCCCATGTTGTATTGGGAAGTGACGTCTCCCTGGTCTGCTGCGGCTCGAAACCATTTGGCTGCCTGCGTAAAATCCTTTTCCACACCATGGCCCTGCACGTAGAGAACCCCCAGATTGTATTGGGCACTCAGGTGCCCTCTTTCGGCAGCTTTCTCAAACCACTGAGCGGCCTGTGTGAGATCTTTCTCCACGACGCGTCCGTTGAAAAGGGCAAGGCCAAGACTGAATTGGGCGCGCACATTGCCGGTCTCTGCCAGGGCCTTGAGTTGTTCAGGGGTGGCCGAGGCAATCTGGGACTCCGTGATGGCCGGTGGCTCTTCCTGAGCCTTGCTCGACAGGCTGGTGGCAATCATCAGAAAGCCAGCAAGCGCGTGGCGGTATACCGCATGCATGACCTGAGTGGGATGGCATCTCCAGGATAGGGGGGATATTCTTTTGTGTAATCGCAATAACATGCTTTTCAGAGTCATATGAAACGATGCCTGTTTATTCTTTTTCATGATTCCCGGTGGCTTTGCAAGGGAAAGCTTCCTCGCTATCGATTTCTTTTGGCAACGCACTCACTGCACCATACC
>JAAZXX010000671.1 GCA_014239995.1 Verrucomicrobiia bacterium | reverse complement strand
ACATTTAATAATGACCGTGACTAAACAGTGTAAATGCACTGCAGATTGAAATCTAGGTGAATTCCTGCGTGTAGATTCCGAATATGCACTCAGAATTTACATATTACTGTACTTTTGTTGATTTCCAGTGTCCAATCACCCATGGCAGATTCACCCTTCAGTGATTCCAAAGGCTCCTCTGGCAGGAAGAATTTCACCGCGGCAGCGTCCCGTATCTCAATTTCATCCAGCGACATCGGTGGGCGGCCCTTGACATAAGTGAATTCGAGCAGTGTTTCAGGTCGTGCTGGCACAAATCGGACGGGGGTGTTACGTCGCCAGCGAATGGACCCATCAACCAATTGTGCACGACGCCCATCGAGATAGACCACGCCAACGGATGATCCGCGTCCAGCCGAGGAACGGGTCGAATAGAACAAATCAACCTTGCGACCAGGCTCGGTAATGACACTCGTGGCGATACGGGAACTGAATATGTTGAGGTAATTGCTTCCGTAAGGGGCAAAACGATCCAGGATACGCGTGCGACCAGCAACCACGTCCCAATTATTGCCATCCGCGTCCGCACTGAAAGTAGTTCCAGCTGCATAAATGCCGGCACTTGCCTGCTCAAAGCCGCTCACAGGAGTCACGTTGACATTTGCATTGGTGGAAAAGGGCCCCTGGGCAAACTTGATCAAGGTATCTGAGTCCTCCAGATTGTCACTGAAACCACCATAGGAAATCTGCTGACCACTCCCCTGCCCGAAACCTGTCACGTCGGAAGTTCCTCGATTTTCGACCAACAGCACACGCGTTCCCTTGGGACTGACCAAATGCACACTCAGATCCGATAGCCTCGGATGATCGAGCCTCAGCCCAACTTTTGCCTCGGAGACGGCACGGGCGTCTGGAATGAAAATGGGGGATTCGGTTCGTCCAAAATCCAGGACAGGCACCTCGACCTCATCAGGATAGAAAGGTTGTTCAGCATCAATGATCAGGTTTCTTTCGATGTCATAGGTCAGTCTGAAATTGACTACGTCGGGATTGGGATTGTAGATACCTATGAAGTAACGCCCCGCATTCAGGGGCGGTATATCCCTGGGAGTCAGGGTCACACTGACAATACTCTCACCCTCCAGACCAAGGGTTCGCTTATCATACTGAGTTTGTGTCGGCAACTCTTCGTGCCTCAGGTAGAGATCGAGGGGAAGTTCAAACTCTGTCAAATTGGCTGTGAAAGCACTGGCGTCTGCCGGCACATCCACGAAAAAGTAGGCAAATGTCTCGCCTTGGACAGAACTGACAACGCCCTCGTCACCGAGCAACTGGTTGGGAGTGGCTACCACCCTGAAACCGGACAGGGTCCCTGTCTGCCCAAGTGCGTTGTCCACCATGGTCATGAGCCAAACCCCGACTCCGTTTTCACCGATGAAATTGATCAGGTTGCCCGGTCCATCCGATGGTATGGAGTTGGCGAAGGAACCAAAGTCATCGTAGACGGCATCCAAAAACACAGCGCTTCCTTGGGGACTGAAGAGGGTATGGTTATTCAGCACAGCTGAAATACCATTGTGTGAAATACTTCCTAACAAATCACCGATATCCTGATGTACCACTGTCTGCTCAACGGTGACGCTCTGGACGGTCAAACCATTCAAAGGATTACCAATGGCAATACCCAATCCAGCCCCGGGATTGCCAGGTGTACCGTCGGGAATCACACCCTGGTTCAAGGGAATCCCCCTGAATACCCGGTTACCATTATCATCGGTAAAATCAAACGGATCCTCCTGAGATAATCCAACAAAGGCGTATTGGGCGCCCTGATGATCCTCAGACTTAACCCCAACGTAATAGACCACGTCATCACCAAGTGGTTGATTCTCAAGCAAAACGACTTCAGTGCCTCCTTGATTCAGCGACGTATTGGCCCCGGCGACGGCAGCAGGGCTCAGGTCCATGAGGGATGGATCGCGCGAAACATAAAGGTCAATATCCGCCTCGCTCACGCGTGGACGCGCGAGGTCTGGAGGGAGAAATGTCACGAAGGCCACATTGGGTCCGTTGGTAAACCCGACATCATTGGTAGACGGAAGTGAGTTGGTGAACATGTAGAACTGCCACTGCTGGGAGAGTCCATCGACACTTCCCAGCAAAGGTGCGTTGGCACCAACACGATCCTCAAGACGTGGTATCCCGTTGGTGATGGCAATCACCGGAGGCAAAATCGGTGGAAGAGGTGTCTCGAGGTCCTTCAATTCAAAGGGCGATTCGAGTTCTGAATCATCCCCACTGCTGATGACCAGGGCGAAATCCTGCACCACGCCATCTGGATGGTCGAAAACCGCATTCACATTCACACGCCTCCCAATCACGGATACAACATAATTCGTGTTGAGAGGCCCGTTGATGTAGATATTTTCAACATTGTTGACCACGTCTGCACGCGGGATACTGTTGGAAGGTGACATTCGCGTGAACATGGAAGCCTCCCCAAAGTCGTTTCCGT
>JAAZXX010000670.1 GCA_014239995.1 Verrucomicrobiia bacterium | reverse complement strand
ACTCTCTATCAACTCAAACTGCGTTCCGGCCAAGAGACCGCCTGGATCATCTCGAGTGAGACCGCCACCACCGTCGAGTTGCGCGCACCCGGGTCCACCGCTCAGACCATCCGCCGCGATCAGATCGCGAGCTTCTCTTCCACCGGCCGCTCCCTCATGCCGGAGGGATTGGAGGCCTCGATTTCGAAGAAGGAAATGGCGGACCTGATCGCTTTCTTAAAAGCGCGGCCTGCGGAGTGACTCTCGCGGGAATCTGACTTTGGGGACCCTTGGTGAATTATCTGCGCCAGCGGTCGATTCGGGCTTTGTTCTCGGCTCTTTTAATGAAGGTGACAGCCTTCTTTCGTCACTCCGAATCAAGCAGGTGCATCCCTGAGGAATAGGGGCGCCTCCGGGCTGGATCCCGCTTTGTCATAACGATATCCGGCAAGGTCAAAAGCATGCAGGTCACCGGGGTTCTTCAGTCGATTCCGGATGATGAAATCTGCCATCAATCCCCTGGCCTTCTTGGCATAAAAACTGATGATCTTGTATTTTCCGTTCTTGAGATCCTTGAAAACGGGTGAGACCACATCAGCTTCCAGGGCATCGGGGTTTGCCGCACTGAAATACTCATTCGAGGCCAGGTTCACGAGGAACTTGTTACGGGTTGCGGCCACCACTTCATTGAGAGCCGAGGTGATTGTTTCCCCCCAGAAAGCATAAAGGTTTTTTCCGCGCCGGGTTGCCAGTTGGGTGCCCATCTCGAGGCGATACGGCTGGATTAAATCAAGAGGGCGGAGGATCCCGTATAATCCACTGAGTATTCTCAACTCCTTCTGGGCAAAGTTGAAATCAGCAGCCTTCCAGTTCCCAAAGTCAAACCCGGTATAAACATCTCCCTTGAATGCCAGCAAAGCCTGCTTGGAATTGTCGATTGTAAACGGGATCGACCACTTCCTGTAGCGTTGGGCATTAAGTTCAGCCAGGTTTTCACTGATTCCCATCAGGTTCCTGAGCTCCGACCTGGGCAATTTGACCAGCTTGGCAATTAGTTCCCCGGACTCCTGCAGGTAATCAGGCACACTGTGTTTTCCTGTAAAGCACTGGTCTCCAAAATCGAGGGTCTTGGCAGGTGAGAGTATGATCGTCATTTAAATCAAAAATACGCCTGGTTCATGATCGTGCGCGACATCGCAATGAATCCGTTGCCAGGAAATCAAGCAAACCATTATTGCCAGGAAATTCACATTTGGGGCTGATCGCGATACTAGGCCCTCTTATCAGATCTGCCTGCCGATTTTGCAAAACGAGCCATCAGGGAATCATAAATATTCGGACGAACTCCGGCATCTTCGGCCGCTTCTTTGCGTCGAATGGCGTTACGCACCATCATGGACCCGATCCAACGGATGGGTTCAGGAGGAAAATATCCTCTGGGCCCACCGACAAAACCGCATCGACTCCATTCATCGTCGCGGTCCAGGCAAAGAGAGCACAGAATCCTGCCGCCCAGCCATGATTGCGTGATCCCGTTCCCGGAATAGCCAAATCCATAGTGAATATTGGGATGCTCGTCCAGATTGCCAAAAAATGGAAACCCTGTCGTGGACCGATCAGAACCGCCGGTCCAGGTCTGTTCCAATTTCGCAGATTTGAATTTTGGAAAGAATCGCGCGAGGGCTCTTTTAAGTTGTGATGAATACGCGCTGGCTTGAAAAAACAACGACAGCATTTTAGATCCATAGGCAAAGGTGTTTCCTCCTTTACCAAACAGAAGTCGCCCGTCGCTGGTGGTATGGAAATAATGAACAAAGGTGCGCGAATCACAAATGGTAGCTCCATGAGTCAGGCCAACTTCTTCAAGCTTGTCGGGAATGGGTTCGGTGATAGCCATGTCCGAGGAAACTACAACGATGCTTCGGGAGAATTGCCGGAACTCCGAAGCCATCCATGCATTGATGGCCAACACGATCTTTCCCGCTTCAATCGAGCCATGCGGGGTTATTACTTTGGGACGCGCCTTATCAGAAAGGATTTGATCCATGGGGGTGTGCTCATAAATTTGAATTCCCTTCTCACGGGCAACCCGCACCAGACCTCGAACTAACAAAGCGGGTTGAACACTTCCGGCATTGGGTGAGAAGAATGCCTCCCTGATTTCATTGGTTCCTGCAAATTCAACCGCTTTTCCGAGGGGTTGCCGCACCCACGAGTTGATCCCTTCTTCCTCCAGAGCCTGAATAACCTCATCCATGACGCCGACTTGCGCGTCATTTGTGGCAATGTATTGGGCTCCATCGATCCTTAAATCACAGTCGATGTGGTGTTCTTCAGTATACTGCTTGATCTTTTGGACCGCTTCTTCTGATGCTCTCACGAGCCTCCTGGCTTCGTTCCGTCCATAGAACTGGCACAAGGAAAAGTATTTGGTCGCAAGCGTCAAAACGCATCCACCGTTGCTTCCAGAAGCTCCATACCCACAGAGTTCTTTCTCGATGATGGTGATTTTGATAT
>JAAZXX010000066.1:3457-11376 GCA_014239995.1 Verrucomicrobiia bacterium | reverse complement strand
ACACGGAGGAACCTTCTCAAACGGTTTTGCTTGAATCAGGTTTTCGTCCCCTTGCCTTTACTTCCAATGGATCCTTCAGGGGAGAAGTTGTTTTTGCAGGCTACGGACTCAAGGTTCCAGGGGAGGCAGAGGGAGCCTACAATTCCTACGCAGGACTGAACGTATCCAACAAGGTAGCCATGGTCCTCCGCTACGTTCCCGAAGCGATCACACCCGAGAGGCGATCTCTGTTAAACCGCTATGCTTCATTACGCTATAAGGCATTAATTGCCAGAGAATTAGGAGCTAAAGGAATTCTGGTTGTGAGTGGCCCAAATTCCCCGAATGCCGGGAAACTCATTCCACTCCAGTCAGACCAAAGCCTTGGAGATTCAGGTATCCTGGCAGCGACCATCACGGGAAAACTTGCAGATCAACTGCTTGATGGAACAGGACATACCCTTCAGAAGCTCCAAGATGGATTGGATCAGGAAAACCCCCACGCAACGGGTTCTGCGGAAATAAAGGACAAATCCATTCACCTTGAGCTTAGGATAAAAAGAATGCGTAAAAAAGGCCGTAACGTGATCGGCATCATGCATCCACCAAACTCGGTTCCAGGGGAAAACGAATACATCATGCTGGGGGCTCACTACGACCATTTAGGCTTCGGGGAAACGGGAGGATTCAAGGTAAAAGGAGAGGAACACCAGATCCATAATGGTGCGGATGACAACGCCTCTGGCGTAGCTGCAGTGCTTGAAATCGCTGGAGCCATGAAAAGCAGACTAGCCGATGCTGAAAGCCCTGCAGGCCGCGGCGTTATTCTTTCCTTCTGGTCGGGCGAGGAACTCGGGTTGATAGGATCATCTCATTTTGCCAGTGAGCCACCTCTGCCGCTGCAGTCCATTCATGCCTATCTCAATTTTGACATGGTCGGCAGGTTGAGAAAGAACAAGTTAATCCTCCAAGGCATTGGGTCTGCGAAGCATTGGAAAACCTTGATCGAAAAGAGGAATATCCTGTCGGGTTTTCACCTGATTCTCCAGGAAGATCCCTATCTCCCGACAGACACAACCGCTTTTTATCCAAAGGAGATCCCCGTGTTATCGTTCTTTACTGGAAGCCATGAGGCCTATCATCGCCCCAGCGATGATTACGCCACATTAAACTGGAAAGGACTGGAGCGCATCACCCTCTTTGCAGATGGTATGGTTCATGATCTGATCAAAAACAAGGATCACAGGCTAGACTACGTCAAAGTTGCAGTTTCGAGCAAAGATGGCAATCGGGATACCTTGCGCGTTTTCCTGGGAACCATCCCCGATTATGCCGCTGACATCGAAGGTGTAAAATTGAACGGTGTGCGCAAAGGAGGCCCGGCGGACAAGGCCGGATTGCGGGCTGGGGATGTGATCATCTCATTTGCGGGTCAATCCATAAAAAATATTTATGATTACACCTACGCCTTGGATGCCGCAACCATTGGAAAAGTCACAACGGTTACAATTCGCAGAATGAACCAGGTACTCAAACTCAGGATCAAACCTTCCCCTCGACCATGAATCAACGATAGACGGCATCGATCCTGCGAGTAAGCCAAACGCTATGGATAAGGTCCATTTATGAATTGCAAAGTTTGCATTTGCAATTTATTTGCTTAAAAAGACAGTTTTACCTAGCATCAAAATCGCTGAAAGAGGACTTCTTAAGCCTTAATTCAAGATTTCTTCTCTGGGCATCTGTAGAAAACAAGGGGTCAATTTGTTTTGAGAATTGACGGGGCAAAGCTTGCCCAAAACACTAAAAAATGAAACCAGAATGCATCTTAGTTACAGGTGGTGCAGGATTCATCGGATCCAATCTGATTCGCTCACTGCTGCGCAAACCAGAGGTTGCAAGGGTGCTCAATCTGGATGCCCTTACCTATGCTGGCAACCTCCAGAACCTCTCGGAAATCACGAATGACGCTCGATACAGGTTTCAAGAGGGTCGCATCCAGGAAAGAGAGCGTTTACAGCAACTTCTCGAAGAACACAAGATCACTCACCTCATGCACTTGGCAGCTGAGTCCCACGTGGACCGATCGATTGAGGGGCCTGATAACTTCATGGAAACCAACATCATGGGAACCTTCGCGTTATTGGAAGGCTGTCGCCAATGGCAAAAGAAAACGGGTCAATGGATCAAGTTCCTTCACGTGTCCACCGATGAGGTCTTCGGCAGTCTCGGAACAGAGGGTTTCTTTACGGAGCAAACCCCTTACGCCCCCAACTCGCCCTATGCTGCCAGCAAAGCTTCCTCTGACATGCTGGTACGATCCTATCATGCAACCTATGGTATGCCTTGCACGATTTCCAACTGTTCAAACAACTACGGTCCCTATCAGTTTCCTGAAAAACTCATCCCACTGGTCACCTTCCGGGCACTCAAAAATGAATCCATACCGGTGTATGGACAAGGAGAGAACATCAGGGATTGGCTCTTTGTCGGAGATCATGTTGAAGCACTCCACCTTGCTGCCACCCAAGGCCAACCCGGGGAGACCTATAATATCGGAGGCAATCAGGAATGCTCCAACATCGAGCTGGTGCGCATGATCTGCCGTATGCTGGACACGCTAAAACCGAGAAGCGATGGGGAGTCTTATGCAGGCCAGATCCGTTTTGTTGAGGATCGGCCCGGCCATGACTATCGTTATGCGATCGACGCCTCGAAAATACGACGTGAACTCGGATGGAAACCAAGTCACACACTGCAGGATGGTCTTGAACGGACCATCAAGTGGTACCTTTCAAATCCCAGGTGGTGTGAGACTGTTCTTGCACGGGGCTATGAGCTGGAACGACTGGGGCTATAACGAGAAAACAAACATTCCGCGACTTAACCTGGCAACACTATGGCACAGCAAAAACGTAAAGGCATTATCTTGGCGGGAGGTGCGGGTACCCGTCTTCACCCCGCTACCATGTCCATCTCCAAGCAACTACTGCCCGTTTACGATAAACCCATGATCTATTACCCGCTCAGCACATTGATGCTGGCAGGTATTCAGGATATACTGATCATTTCCACTCCAAGGGATTTGCCGCATTTCAGACAACTCCTTGGCGATGGTGGACAGTGGGGCATTCACTTCAATTATGCCGAGCAAGCTTCACCCGATGGCATTGCACAGGCCTTTCTGATTGCTGATAATTTCATTGGCGATGCCCCCTGCTCTCTCGCACTTGGTGATAATATATTCTACGGACACCAGTTGACCGATGATCTCCTGCAGGCATCAAGAATGAGGGAGGGAGCAACCGTATTCGCCTACCGTGTCAAGGATCCTGAACGTTACGGGGTGGTCGAATTCAGCAAGGATATGAAAGCCCTTAATCTGGTGGAAAAACCAAAAGTGCCTCGCTCCCCATATGCAGTGACAGGACTGTATTTCTACGACGACCGAGTGGTGGAAAAAGCGAGTCAGCTCAAACCATCATCACGGGGAGAATTGGAAATTACTGACTTGAACAACAGTTATCTGAGGGAAGGATCCTTAAACGTTCTCGCCTTTGGCCGAGGCGCCGCTTGGCTGGACACAGGTACCCACGATTCCCTTTTGGAGGCCGGACAGTTTGTGGCGACTCTTGAAAAACGCCAGGGGCTCAAGGTCGGATGCCCTGAAGAAGTCGCATGGCGTAAAGGTTGGATCAACGATAACGCACTGACCGACCTTAGCGAACATCATCAAAACAACCCCTACGGACAATACCTTCGAGGCCTCCTTGAAAACGAACACACTTGCTAGACAAAGTGGCGAATATCCCATCAAAGCAATAATATGCCGTTTGAATTTGAAAAAACTTCCCCGGAAGGGCTTGTGGTCGTCAAACCCGTCAGATTCCATGATTCCAGAGGTCATTTTGAAGAATGTTTTCATCGCAAGCTTTTCCATGAAAACGGAATCCAAGGAGACTTCGTGCAGGATAACCAATCCTATTCCATTCGCCACACTCTTCGAGGCCTTCATTACCAGATTCCACCCTGTGCTCAGGCAAAGCTGGTGCGCGTCATTCAAGGCAAGGTGCTTGATGTAGTTGTAGATATTCGTCTTGATTCTCCAAGCTATGGCAGCCATTACAAAATAGAACTTGATGCAGAAAAAGGATGCATGCTCTACATTCCAGAAGGATTTGCGCACGGATTTGCCGTGCTATCAGACTCGGCCATTGTCCACTACAAGACGACTTCGTTTTATAATCCACATTTGGAAGCTGGTATTTGCTGGAACGATCCCGAGCTGGCCATTGACTGGAACATTGCTTCTCCCCTTTTATCTGAAAAGGACGCCCAGCTCCCCCTTTTGAAGCACTTGAATGAGGATCATCAAACTCGATGAATGCCAACGAAACTTATAAGCCCATGACAAACATCGCCCTGACTGGAGCTGGGGGGCAACTGGGATTATTTTTTCGTGAGACATTAGAAAAGCATCGATTTAATTTCAGGGCTTTTGCGCGTGATTGGGATATTACCTCAGAAAATAAATCTTTGGAGTGCATTCAAAACGCAAACTTTGATGTGTTGATCAACTGTGCTGCCTTCACTGACGTGGAAGAGGCAGAGTCGCGAAAACAGATTTGTTTCGATGTCAATGCGGACGCACTGGATCGACTTTCCAAGCTTTGCAGGAGGCATGGCATTTTATTGGTCCATTTCAGTACAGATTATGTCTTTGATGGGAAAAGCCGACAACCTTATCTGGAAACAGCTCCTGCTCACCCGATCAACGTCTACGGGGAAAGCAAACTACGAGGAGAAGAAATGATCAGAGCTTCCGGTTGTCCTCATTTAATTTTCCGATTAAGTTGGTTGTTTGGAGGACATCACGGTGGATTTCCTGAAAAATTGGAACAGTGGAGGCAAAGATCAAAGATACTCAAGATTTCTGATGATGAAACCTCATCCCCAACGTATGCAGGACACATTCCACCATTGGTCATAAGAGCCATTGAAAAAAAGCTGCGCGGAACCTATCACCTCAATAGCTCGGGAGGCTGCAGCCGGTTTGAATGGGCAAGTTTTTACGCTAAAAAAGCTGGCTGGACGGAATATGACATGCAGCCGACTTCAATGAGATCTTTCCAGACAAAGGCTAGAAGGCCGCATTTTTCAACAATGAACAATCAGCGCTTTCAAGCGGAGTCAGCAACGACTCTTCCCACTTGGAAGGAAGCCACCATCGATTACCTGCACCAAAAACGCCCAGGGCAACTTGGAGAATGTTGAGTCAAACTGAAACCTCGGATCCTGCAGCCCGGAGAATCAAACAAAATGGTGTCAGATCCCACGCATAGCCCACAATGGGACGTTGTCTTCATCATTGTCGCTTATGAAGGCGATAGGTGGATTCCGCAATGTATTGACAGTCTGCAAGCCTCAACAAAACTTCATTGCTTGATTCTCCTGATAGACAATAAAGACAACCATTGTCTTAAACATGTGCCCGGGGCCTCTTTCTCGATCAAAATCATCAAGACACCCCACCCGATGGGGTTCGCGGCAGCCAACAATTTCGCACTCATGTCGGTGCCGCCAAATGCTCGGCATGTGTGTTTCCTTAATCAGGATACCATCAGTCAAGAGGGCTGGATCGATGCCTGCGTGGCAGGACTTGAGGCGGACTCAAACTTGGGGGCAACCAGTCCTGTCATAAGGACCTACGATGATGGTGATTGGGATCCCGGTTTTACAGACATTTTTCGAAAACAAGCGGTATTTCCAGAAAAAGGGCTTAACGCACTCGCCAAAGAGGGTTCAAACTTGTTTCCCGTCCATGAAATACCAGCAACGGCGATGGTCATCAAAACAGATGTGCTCAAAACCACTGGACCTTTTGATCCTGTGTTTGACAGTTATTATGAAGACTTCGACCTGTGCCTGCGGATCAAACAGCAGGGCTTTCATCTGGCCATTGTTCCCAGCGCCCGGCTGCAACATTTTTCATGTTCGGCAACACAGTCAAAACAAGCACAAATAAGACGTGCGCGCTGGATCCTGCGCAATCGCGTCATCTATCAAATACGAGAAAATCCCAGGCAGAGAGCTGTATTTTTTTTACGATGGATGTCAGTTGAAGCATGTCGACACTTGATTCGTTCATGCCTTGGAACCCCAAGTTCCCAGCCATTCAACTCCATTATATGGGCCTATTTTGATCTCTTGAAGTTGGCACCTCGATTAATTTCAGCGAGAAACGACTCACAACATTGGGCTGCATTCATGAAAGAAATCAACTGGAGCCAATTTGCTGCAGAACCATGCCGCAAGATATGAAAATCCTTCATATCAATGAGTATGCCTCAATCAAGGGAGGTGCCGAGGCTTACTTGATGGATCTGATCGCGCAGCTGCAAAACAACGGGCATGGATGTCAACTGGCTTACGCCAAGGGAACGGCCCCCAAGTCGCTCGCTTCCATAGAAATCCCGTCCATTGCACATCTCTCGGGGCCGCAAATAACAGAAGACCTGAGGCGATTAGGCAGTTTCATCCAAAACCACAAACCCGACCTCATACATCTCCACGGCCTGTGGAATTTAGGGGTGATTCGAGCCTGCCTGAATGCCAAACCCTGCGTGATGACAACGCATGATTATCGCTGGCTATGCCCTGATTCAAAATTTTACTGGAAAAAAAATGAAGCCCCATGCCCTCAGCGTGGTGGTTGGCAATGCGCCATCACCACGCTGAAACAACATTGCCTGACGCGGAGACCATACCTGGCGCTCCAGCATATCAAGCGCATTAGGGATTTCAGCCACATCATGCCATCGATCAAAGCCCTGATCGCGCCAAGCCAATACGCGCAAAAACGTATCCAGCAGATTGGATATCCGGATCAATCCAATCACCTCTTACCTTATTTCTGTTCCTTTTCGCCCTATGATCAGCCACGTCCCACCCCGTCCAAAAAACAAATTGGATACATCGGAAGGATTGCACCTTACAAAGGTTACCAAGATTTTTTGAGAGCCTTGAGTCTGCTCCCAGAGGATGTAAACGGTTTGATGGTAGGTGATACGGATGGAGCCAAAGGGGTGTCAATCGTCAAGCTTGCACAAGACCTCGGGTGCGAAAATAAATTACGACTCAAACCCTGGGCCAGCAGGGAAGAAATTCAGGGACTTTTGAACGAGCTCTCTGTACTTGTCTTCCCATCCATCTGGCCTGAAACACTTGGCATCATCGGGCTGGAGGCGATGGCGTGCGGGGTACCTGTTGTCGGATGCAAGGTAGGTGGAGTTCCCGATTGGCTCCACCACGCTGTCAACGGCTTCCTCTGTGCCCCGAAAAACCCTGAGAAGCTGGCTACGGCAATCCAGCAACTGTTAAACGATCCTGTCTGCATGCAGAACCATGGAAAAAACGGGATTGAATTGATTAAACAACAATTCCTGCCTGAAACACATCTTCAAAAACTTGAAGATATCTACGCGAATTGCCTGTAAGTTATATTGAATGAAATACCTAATCACAGGGGGTGCCGGCTTTATTGGTTCGCATTTGGCGGAAGCGTTGCTGGCACAAGACCATACTGTCATCACGTTGGATGATTTTTCAACAGGAACCCATCAAAACGTGCAGATCTTTGAATCCCACCCAGAGCACAGTCTGGTTGTGGGAGATGTCAGAGATGAGGCCTTGATTCAGGAACTGGTCAGCAAAGTCGACGGAGTATTTCATCTCGCCTCCTCTGTGGGGGTAAAACTCATCATTGAGCAACCGATCAAGACCATTGAGAATATTGTTATCGGGGCTTCCCGTATCCTCTCCGCCTGTGCACGCTACCGTAAACCTGTGTTGATGACTTCCACCTCGGAGGCTTATGGAAAATCCAAGCAGTTGCCTTTCGCTGAAGACCAAGATCTATTGATCGGTCCCACTCACATGAA
>JAAZXX010000066.1:0-3447 GCA_014239995.1 Verrucomicrobiia bacterium | reverse complement strand
CCTTCGCTTACTGGCATGAACAGGGGCTTCCCATCGTCAACGTACGCCTGTTCAACACGGTGGGACCACGACAGACTGGGCAGTATGGCATGGTGGTTCCAACCCTCATAAGACAGGCGCTTGCAAACAAACCGCTGACGGTATTTGGGGATGGATCCCAGACAAGGTGTTTCTGTCATGTAAAGGATGTCATCTCGGCACTCATCAGGCTTCTGGAGTGTCCTCAGACAAAAGGTCAATTGTTCAATGTTGGAAACGATCAGGAAACCAGCATTGGGCAACTCGCCAAGTCGATCATTGCGATGACGGACAGCTCATCAGAAATACAGCTCGTCCCCTACCATGAGGCATACGGAGAGGGGTTTGAGGATATGCAACAGCGCGTCCCAAACCTTCAGAAAATCAAGGCTGCCATTGCATATGAGCCCTGTCATGACCTTTCCAACATTTTGAGCGATATCATCGCCTTTGAGAGAGATCATTCCCTCTATCAAAAGTAAGATGGAGCAAAGGCAAATATCACTTCACATATCGCACGGAAGATGTCTGAGACTTGCCAGAATAAAACACTCAAAATTGCCTTTTATTGCTTTTTCCCTGGAGGTGGAATTGGGCAGTACACGCACGAGTTGCTCAAGCGTCTTTCAGAAATGGAAGCCGTCCATGTTTCCCTCTTTTGTACCCCTGACTTTGAGTGGATCAGTCGTGCGACTTACGAGGTCCGACCGATACTTTACGACATTTCCTCCCAGCATCCGCTTCTGCGCAAGATGCGATTTATAAGTGGTCAATGGATCAGTCCATCACGCATGTTGAAAGAAGTCAGGAAGCGACGATTCGATATCGTTCATTTCTGCAATATCAACCATCTATCCTATCCGTTCTGGAAGCGTTCCTTAGGTCGCCTCAAGATTCTGAAAGCCTGCACGGCCCACGATATCAGGAGAGGAAAATCCATCCTGAATCGGACATGGGAAACACGTCAACTCAAACAGTTTTATCGAGATACATGCCCCATATTTGTCCATAGCGAATCACAGATCGGTGACTTGATTTCATTTGCAGACATTTCTAGGGAAGGTGTTGTGAAAGTCCCGTTGGGCCCCTTTTCGCTCGGTACGGCTACGCATATCATTGCCCCGGCGCAAAGTTATTCTTCCCCTTCAAAGGGTCTTTTTTTTGGCAATCTACGGGATGAGAAAAACCTGGACGGGCTTCTGAGGGCCATGGCGAAATCAAAAGAGGACATGCGTCTCACCGTGGCGGGCAAACCCGGAGGTTCAGGGCACCATTCCATCGCATACTACAAAAGATTGGCGCAAAAACTCGCACTTGGTAACAAGGTGAATTGGATCATACGTCATATCCCAGACAAGGAAGCACACTCATTGTTTCAAGCAACGGACTGGGTTGCCCTTCCATACAAGAACGTCTTCACCTCCCAAAGTGGCGTCCTCAACATTGCAACCCACTACGGCAAACCTATCCTGGCAACACCCGCCCCTACTTTTAATGAAGTGTTTGATCAATACCCGATTGGCGTTCTATCTCGGGATATGAGCGATGCATCTATCACGAAAGCCTTGAGTAAAATGGTTTGCAAATGCCGCGTCGAAGGGGCATTTGATTTTTCATCCTATCAAAGGGACCATACATGGGAACGCAATGCCGAATTGACACTGCAAGCATACCGGTCCCAGGCAATGATGGAGTTGGGATTTAAATCATGAGGATCGCCGTTGTCACCCCCATCCCCACGCCCTATCGGGATGCATTCTGGAACGTGATATCCGCTCAACCTGGGGTGGATCTTCATCTACTTTACTGTGCCTGGGGTAAGGCAGACCGTCCTTGGAAAAACGACTGGCCCATGCGCTATCCTCACACGTTTCTGAAGGGGTGGAACTTACTTGCATGGAAAGCAATGGAAGCTTCTTTGTATCTCAACCCCGTAATAATACGGTCTTTGAGCTCTCTTAAACCCGACGCCATCGTGATTGGAGGATACAACCATTTCACGATGTGGATGGCAATGTTCTGGGCCAGGCTCACGCATACCCCTTACTTCCTGATGTGCGAAACACACAAATCTGACAACAAGAAGGGAATACTCAAAAACCTCAGGACGATGCTCTTGAAATGGATTGCCAGGACCTCGAACGGAGCGCTTCCCACAGGCCAGCAAGCGAGTCTTTATCTGCAGGAGTATGGTTGGGAAATACGAAATCTTTTTGAGCTTCCGAATATACCTGATATCGAAGCCATTGAATCGATCACACGATCCCTGCATCAACAAAAAAAGGTATTAAGGAATAAATGGGGTGTGAAGAACCAGCGTATCATTGTTTGCGTGGGCCGCTTGGTGCAAAAAAAGCATGTTGACCACCTCATCAAGAGCTTTGCCCAGCTCAAAACGGCATACAATGTAAGATTAGTTATTGTTGGAAACGGCGATCAGGAGGAAATATTAAAGCAATTATGTCGTCAACAGCAAGTCACTGACAGAGTGCAGTTCACAGGATTTCTTGACCCTCAGGAAATCCTTGAGTGGTTGACCATTTCTGAGATTTTTGCGCTAGCTTCAAACGAGACTTGGGGAGTAGCCCCTATCGAGGCCGCTGCAGCGGGAAAATTCATTCTCCTATCCAGTGGTGTCGGTTCAGCGACTGAACTGGCCAAAAGATATGCCCACTTAAAAATCATCGCACACGGAAATATGCAAGCGTGGAAAAATGCCTTGGAGCACGCCTTGAAAAAAACAGGAAAAGAGAATGAAAAATTGAGCGAAAATAAAAACCTCAGCCCATGGCATTTGGAAACCCAGGCATGTCAATTTTTGAATTACTTGAAAAATACTTCAGGAATTGGAGGCATTTGAAGAGATGAACCATCAATCCAAAACCTGGATTCCAACATACATCCATGGGCACTCAAGATAGATGAACGCCACACACCCATTCATGAAATCCCTTCTCGTAAAAATTTGGAGAGGAGAAATGACACATATTGATGAACCATTTTTTGATCTCAACTGGAAATGAATGAGCCATGCTGGACACGCACATGATCAGTCCTCGTGTATGATCATGTGATCAGTCCTGAGAAAAATGGACAAGGGATTCTTTAAAAGAGAGAATCCAGAAATGAAGAGACGACGGTTTACGAGTGAGTTTAAACGAGAAGCTGCGAGGATGTTGATTATCGAGGGGCATAGTGCCAAGGAGGTATCTGAGCAACTTGGTGTAGCCGAGAATTTGTTATATCGGTGGAAACGAGAACACATTGATGACCTAGAAGCCAATAAGCCCACAGGAGGTCAAAGCCCCAAAGAAATGGCTGAGGAGATTGAGCAGCTGCGTAAGCAGTTAGCAAAATCTCAACGAATGAATGCGATTCTAAAAAAAACGGTGGGCTACTTCAGCAAGGAAGACTGATGTATTACCAATT
>JAAZXX010000669.1 GCA_014239995.1 Verrucomicrobiia bacterium | reverse complement strand
ACCGGCAGGATCCCTCATTATTAACCCCACCGCGCGTGGCGATTGTTCCCAGTAAAAGGGTCGTCGGTTTGAAGGGTGGTTGCCTTTCTGGTTCATCCTGTCTGCCTCATACATTCGCCCGTTGGCAATGACCCACTCTATACGCTGGGAATGTCGGATGTCCCGTGTCGGATCGGCGTTTTTCTCAAAAATTACAAGATCAGCAAGTTTGCCTTTTTCAATGGTGCCCAAATCCTTATCCAGGCCAAGGTAGCGTGCCCCGTGGAGCGTACCCGAACGCAAGGCTTCCAAAGGGGTCATCCCCCCTTGGACAAAACTCCAGAGCTCCCAGTGCGTGCAGATGCCATTGAGTTGCCCATGACCACCGCTTTGGACCCATCCACCCTGATCGATCAGACGTTTACTGATGCGTGCCTGGCGGATGTGATTGTAATCCTCAACCGGGGCCTTCGTGCGACGCCGAGCACGAGGAATGACCTTGTGGGGTGGATTATATGCCATCACCCGTTCGTTACGCCATACCTCGTGTATATCATACCAGTAGTTTTCCCCCCCCAATCCACCATAGGCGACATTCAGGGTGGGAGTGTAACCTACCGGTACGTTGCGCCAAAGATCCAGGACGTCTCCGTAGATCATTTCAACTGGTAAGGTGTGCTCAATCCCGGTGTGACCATCGATGATCATGGTCATATTATGCATGAAGGTTGCACCCCCTTCGGGGACCACCATCATTCCTAGCTGCCGTGCTGCCTGGATAATCTGCTGACGTTGGTCTCGTCTTGGTTGGTTGTAGCTCTTGATGCTAAATGCACCGGCGGCTTTCATGCGACGTACGTGAAAGGATGCATCTTCCAGTGAATCAATCTCCGCTTTGTAGCTTCCTTGTGCTCCGTAGAGAATCCGGCCAGTGGAGAAAGTGCGCGGAGCGGTAATCCGCCCTGCCTTGGTCATTTCGCTTGCTGCAAAGATGGTTTCTGTGGTGCTGGATGGATCATGGATGGTGGTGATCCCGAAGCCCAGTCGTGCAAAGTCAACCCAATTCTGTTGTGGAATGATGCCTGCGTTGCCCTGCTGACCATGGGCGTGCACGTCGATCAGGCCGGGCATGACTAATTGTCCTTCCAGGTCAATAATATGAGCTTTTTTTTGAACCGGGACACTCCCATCGGGTCCGACTGCATGGATGCGGTTCTGTTCGATCACGATGGTCATGTTTTCCTGCAGGAAAAGACCCGTCATGGGTAATATGCGACCGTTTACAAGAGCCAGTGTTCCAGAGGGTTTGTCGTGTTTCGCTTCGAAACCAATGGGAGTAAGCTCCGCGACCGGAGGCGTTTCACTGCTTGAGGCGGTCAGTGGTTCCATGGATATCGGTAGCGTGTAGAGATCTGCGCCAAGAGACCAGTGCAGGGATGTGCTGTCGCCAGAAAACTGAACCCACTGCCCGGCATCCTTGCTGGCCCGCATCATGGGAATGCCCTTTTGTTCCGGGCCGAGGTGGATGGGGTTTCCGGTCTGGACGAAGGGTGTCACGTAAACGTTGAAGCGTTCTACAAAGGCAAGCCATTCACCATTCGGGGATATACGATAGTCTGTTGCCCAAGAACTATTGAAGTGGGTTCGTTCTTCGGTACCGTCAAGATCCACTGAAAATAATTCACGATGATCTGCATCTGGCCCTGATTGGTTGCGCTGCAGGAAAACTCGGTCCACATCATTGCCAAATTGAGGATCCGATCCTGTGCTGCTGACCTTAACCGCTTTTCCACCCATGGCTGGGATCGCCCAAATGCCTTGGTCGCGTGACCAAAGTGGACTTGTGAGCCATCCGCCTCCAATGCGTTGAAACACGATGGTGTTGTCATCCGGGGAAAATACTGGGTCGATGTAATGACCTGGTATTTGGGTCACGATGTTTACTTGAGGGTTTGGCTTGTGCTTGACGGCTGCAACGCGCACGGAACCCAGGTTTGTATCATCCCAGGTGGTGTAGACGATATTCTGGCCATCGGATGAAAAACTTGGATAATACTCAAAGTGCTCCTCCTGCTGCGTGAGTCTCCTCGGTGTGCCCTCAGGGAGATTTTTGATATAAATATGTCCGAGTGCCTGATACGCTACCTGGTCTCCACTGGGTGAGACTTCCACCCAGCGAAGCATTCGAACAGGAAAGGATTCCGGAGCGACCTCGACGGGAAATCGCAAGGGCTCTGTGACCTGTCTCGTGTCGCGAACATGGAAAGGTATTTCCACAACACTGCCATCATCGACATCCAATCGCCGGATTTTTCCGCGGGCCCAAAACACAAGGGATGTGCCGTCAGGCGTCCATGCATAGCCAGGATAGACGCCATGTATCGCCCAGGTCTCCTGCATATCACGTTCAAGATCATCATACAGCAACTCCACAGCTCCGGAGGAGATATCCATAAGGTAGAGGCCGGATTTTCCATCCGTGCGTCGCACAAAGGCAATCTCCCGGTTGTCAGGTGAAGGTGCAGGTCGGC
>JAAZXX010000668.1 GCA_014239995.1 Verrucomicrobiia bacterium | reverse complement strand
GAGACAGGGTCAAAAGTGTATGATCATCACGGCATGACCGAGGTCGGTCCCGTCACGTTCCAAATAAACGGCCAGGAAGATCAGCTACGTGTCATTGAGACCGCTTACTTAGCAGAGGTCCTCTGCCCCGACACTCAGCAACCAGTAAAGGATGGTGAAACAGGCGAGCTTATCCTCACCACTCTTGGCCGCGCAGGTTCACCACTGCTGCGATACCGAACAGGCGACCTCGT
Organism: Verrucomicrobiia bacterium; assembly: GCA_014239995.1. Lineage (GTDB taxonomy): Bacteria > Verrucomicrobiota > Verrucomicrobiia > Limisphaerales > AAA164-E04 > AAA164-E04. The sequence goes on along the minus strand of JAAZXX010000668.1, from coordinate 2,287 downwards.
CCGGCCTAAACATCTGGAAACCGGACTTGCCTTGGAAGGCGGAATCCTTGGTCGCGTCGATGACATGGTGATCATTCGCGGCGTCAACCTGCATCCCGGAGCCGTGGACTCAGTCCTCCAAAACCTCACACACATCGTCGAGTATCAGGTTCATATCAACCATGCCGCCACCCTCCCCGAGATTAGCATCCAAATAGAACCATGCAAAGATGCGCCAAACACCCTTGCAAAGCAGGCAGAAGAAGCACTGCGCAACCATTTTCTTCTTCGAATCCCGATTGAAACCGTTGCCGAAAACACCCTTCCCCGATTCGAGCATAAAGCCAGACGTTGGCAAAAAATTAGTTGAGCCTTGGCTCGGCAAACCGTCCATCCACCCTATATTCATTTCTTAAAATGCCCATTCTGCAGCTATCCAAAGTCAGTAAATCCTACGAAGGCCCGGCCGGTGGACAATCCATCCTTGTTTTTCAAGATGCAAACCTCGAGCTCGAGCCAGGCCAGAGTGCAGCGATCGTTGGGCCATCTGGTTCAGGCAAGAGCACCCTGCTGAATATCATCGGCGCTCTTGACAAGCCCACCTCAGGAATTGTTCAGGTAGACTGTCAGAATATCCCAGAGCTCCAAGACAAGGCGGCGGCGGCATTTCGTAACCTGACCGTTGGCTTTATATTTCAAATACACCACCTCCTTCCCCAGTGCACGGTTCTTGAAAACGTCCTTGTACCAACCCAAGCGGGACACACAAAGAAAGAACATGTGGGAGTTATCAACCAAAGAGCCCGGTCCCTGCTTGGAGATGTAGGCCTGTCCCAACGTGTACAGCATCGACCGGGTGAGCTTTCTGGAGGCGAACGTCAGCGCGTATCAGTTGCACGGGCACTTATCAACCAGCCAAAAATTCTCCTCGCCGACGAACCCACGGGGGCTCTCGATCAGGAGAATTCCAGTAATCTAGTAGATATTCTCCTGAAACTCCAGAAGGAGAAAAATCTAACCCTCATTGTTGTCACACATTCCATGCCTATTGCGGAAAAAATGGATCAGGTCTACCGACTCGAAAATGGAACCCTGCAAAAGTTGTAGGTTCCAATATCCAACAAAAACATATGCTTCTTCGCTGCAATATCGCCCACTTTTGGCGCCGAAACATCGGCGTTATACTCGGTACTGCGCTTTGTACGATGGTCCTCGCAGGGGCGTTGTTAGTTGGAGACTCCGTCCGCGAATCCCTTCGCCGCATCGCCGAACAACGCATCTGGCAGGTCGACAGCCTCCTTTTTACAGAAGATCGATTCTTCCGTGAAGCCCTCGCGGAACAGTTGAAGGAAAAGCTGGATGCCACCGCCGCGCCCATCTTTATTCTCCGTGGTTCAGTCAGCAATCCTGATGCGGATGAGGAGAACGGTCAAATTGCCCGCATCGCAAATATTCAAGTTCTAGGTATAGACGAAGGGTTTTTCCAGTTGGCCCCATCTGAGTCAGCTGCAAACCTTGCTCTTGAAGATGGCCAAGTCTACGTCAACCAACGCCTGGCCCAAAGATTGGCTATCGATGCAGGTGCGACCCTCAACCTCCGTCTTGAGGAACCTGTGCTTTTCTCCCGCGATGCCCCACTCTCGGGGACCAGTGACAAGGTTGCCCGCATCAGTCGGCAAAAAGTTTCTAAAATCCTCGGGCCAGAAGAATTCGGCAACTTTGCACTGCACGGGTCCCAGATTCCCCCCTATACCCTTTTCATACCAATCCAGACCCTTCGGGACGGCATTGAAGCAGAAGGCCAGAAGGCCAATCTCCTCCTAATTGGGAAGTCCTCCCAGCCGGGATTCTCCACCAATAAAGCAAATCAGGTTCTCGAGGAAACCTGGACCCTTGAAGACGGTGGCATACAACATCTTAAGGTCAACGATGGCCGAGACTGGAGCCTACGTTCCGGAAGCATCTTCATCAACCACGTCCTTGAGGAAGGCTTTCGCAAGGTGAATCCGACAACCAACGCCGGCGTCCTGACCTACCTCGTCAACGCCTTTGAAGCAGATGGCAAGACTGCGCCCTACTCCTTTGCTGCAGCCTTCCAACCCGGTGCAGCACCCGGTCTTCCAGACAACCTTGCTGACGATGAAATTCTTGTTAACCAGTGGCTCGCTGAAGATCTTGATCTGAAGCCTGGATCGGAGCTTTCGCTCAAGTATTTCGTCACCCAGGGCAGACGGGAGTTAAAGGAATCCACCGCGACTTTCACTGTGCGGGCCATACTACCCATGCCAAACAAGTTTACCAAGGGTCA
>JAAZXX010000667.1 GCA_014239995.1 Verrucomicrobiia bacterium | reverse complement strand
CCAGCATGTCCAGGCTTGTGCATGCCGATAATCTTACTGTGATCCTAGTGGAACCAACCCATCCTGGCAACATTGGTGCTGTTGCACGTGCCATGGGAAATATGGGGGTTGATGACCTGCGTCTGGTACGGCCGGCCGATCATTTGGGGCAAATTGCCATGGACCGGGCGGCCAGTGCGGCTGGAATATTGCATGGGGCGACTGTCTTTGAAACCGTAGAGGTTTCTGTGAGCGATCTTTCAATGGTTTTTGGAATCACTGCGCGTCATCGCTCACGCCAGAATCGCACGATTCTCCTTCCAGACTTGGGTCCTAGCCTGCCAAAAAATACGGGACGGGTCGGATTGATGTTTGGGCGTGAGAGTAGTGGCTTGACCAATGACGAGCTGGCCCTCTGTTCCGTTCTTGTTCAAATTCCCACGCAAGGCAAGGTTGCTTCCCTAAATCTTTCTCATGCAGTAATGGTCACGCTTTATGAGTTGTCTCGTTTTTATGGGGAGCCTGGTAAATCGCAAATCAACAGAGATAGCCAATCCCCTGCCTCTGTAGGTGAATTAGAAGGCTTGAGGTTACATTTGCAGGCCGTCCTTCTTGAAATCGGTTTTCTGAAAGGGCATCAGGAAACAGGTGTGGTGAAGAGTTTTGTGGATTTTTTTTTAAGAGCCTCCGCTAACAAACTGGATATTCGTATGTGGCGCGGCATGCTGCATCGTGTGCAGGTAAGCTTGCAACGTTTAAGGGAAAGAGGCTCCTGATGTGCATTTTTTCACAAAAACATCGGGAAGATCTGATATATTCAGACCAATCAAGAGCACGCGCTTATTGCGAGCATTGCGGCCCTTGGTCAGTTGGATGCGGGATTTTGGTATCTTCAGCTCCTTGGAAAGGAAGTGAAGCAAACAGGCATTTGCGGCGTCATCGACTGGTGGGGCTGATATACGGATCTTGAGTGCCTCACCCATTGGACCGAGGATTTCGGTCCGATGGGACCTCGGTTGGACACGCAGGCTCAGCAAGATACCCTCGGGAGTCTGTTGAATGCAGGATGTCGTGTGGTTCGACATGGGAGTGTTGGATGCCCCTTCTGGATTGGTTTATGAGGGTTTATTGGAACGCGTCTGATCACCAGATTGCTCATGCATGCTCAGAAACCGTTGCAATTTTCTGATACGCACCTTGTGACCCTGTAGTCGAGAATCGATACAGCGGTCCTTGGCAGTGGCCAATCCGGTGTGTATGCGTGCAGGCAGCAAGGCGTCGCCTTGACCTTCTTGTTTATTGCCCTCTGCGCTATGTCCTGCTGCCAAAGCAGCCATCTCAGGTTCAGGAATACCAGATGCCCCCCGGTAGGCCTTGGATAGCTGATCGACAACAACGGGATCCGCCAAGAATTTTCTTTGGGCCGCAAAAAAGGGTTTGAAAACATGTCCCGTCCATCCGTAGTACTCTACGTCAATGATGTTCAACTGACCGCAGGCATGGTTTGCGTCTGCCAAAATCAAGCTTCTCCTTTCATCGGCGCTTATGTGGTGCTGAACAGGCTTCAGCTTGTTAAAGGTATGCGCTCTGTTTTGCGGCGCTTGATTATTTGTTGGTCCTGGAGTCAAAGTAATAGTCCGGCTGTCTCCGGGAATCGCCGCATGAGATTCATGGACTGAATGGCTTGCCCGCTGGCACCTTTGACCAGGTTGTCCTCGGCACTCATAACGATCAGGCGTCCCGTACGGGGATCCCAACGCCAGGCAATTTCGATGTTATTCGTTCCTCTGACGTTTTTTATATCCGGTAATCCCGTGGTTCCAAGCAATCGCACAAAGGGTTCATCTTCGTAATGCCTGCGATAGACTTCATCGACACGCTGCGCAATGGATTCGCGGATTGGAGTCATGGTCAGCGTGCTCAGGATGCCCCGGTTGACAGGGATGAGATGAGGTGTGAACTGGATGATGACCTTGCGGCCTGCAACTAGACTGATGGCTTGCTCGATTTCCGAGAGGTGCCGGTGCTTGGGTACGCCATAGGGGCGGACACTTTCATTGCATTCAACATAAAGGTATGGAATGTCAGCTTTCCTTCCTGCACCACTCACACCACTCATCGAGTTGACGATGAGTGTTGATGGGTCGATCAGGCCCGCCTTGATAAGAGGCAGGCACGGTAGAAGGATACTCGTTGGATAGCAGCCTGGGGATGCCACGATCTGGGCTTTGGAAATATCCTTGCGATTCCACTCCGGAAGCCCATAAACGGCTTTTTCAAGGAGGGAGGGTGCCGGGTGAGGCATCCCGTAGAATTCTTGGTAAACGGCTGGATCGCGAATTCTGAAATCGGCACTGAGGTCGATTACTTGGCATCCACCTTTGTAGAGCGGTACGGCAAATTCGGCCGCAACTCCGTGCGGGAGCGCTAGAAAGACCAGATCGGCCATTTCAATAATGGTCTCGGTGTCAGGGGAAATGAAATTCAAGGAGGCTGCACCAGGAAGGTTTGCGAATCTTGGGAACACATCTCCCAGCGGTTT
>JAAZXX010000666.1 GCA_014239995.1 Verrucomicrobiia bacterium | reverse complement strand
AAATGGTGTGATGTAAACCAAAGAGGTATATATGAAAGTTGTTGTATTTCCGTATCTAATGGGTTGCTCTGTTGAGAGGCGGTGATACGATGAGTCAATGCCTCCCTACGCAAAGGCCAGCCGCCATCAACCGGGGTTCACTTTGATTGAACTGCTTGTTGTGATCGCGATCATCGCTGTATTGGCAGGGATGTTATTGCCGTCGCTTTCAACGGCAAAGAAGAAAGCCAAACAGATCAAGTGTCTCAGCAATATGAGACAGGTCGGCCTGGCCTTGAATCTATACGAACTGGATCATGAACGAATGCCTCCCAGGGCTTCTCAGGTGCCGGATTTTATGAATCGTGCTGGAGCGGGATGGAGGAACAATTGTCTTTTTGCCATAGCACCTTATTTGCAAGGGTCTGATGCGCAGCCCAGTTCAGAGGTATATGTTTGTCCGGAGGCCAAGAAGCCAGGCGACGCATCCGACGCTACCGAATTAAGCGCGACCGGTTATTTGCCGAATGCCGTATTGATGGAACGATCCAGTGCTCATTTTTCAAATCCTTCAGATACCATTATTATTCAAGAAACAGTGCGCTTGGTCAGTTACACTGCTCTTCGTCCCGCTGTGGCTTCAGATTTTGGAATATGCGGCCCCGAAAATTTCACCTTTTGGCATGTCTCGAATCCTGAAAAGGGGTTTGATGATTACTCGACCGTGCATCAACGAGGTGGCAATTTCGCTTTTGCCGATGGTCACGCAGAGTATCGTAAGGCGGATACATTGAGGGCCTTTCATTTTGGCCTTGAGGATGGAAGCAGTGGTCGTCGAGATGACGATCAAAGTGCTTCATCAAGGGCATGCTATACATCGGCTACAGGTATGGGGCAATAGTGTGTGTCCTTGCATGGGGGACCCGGTCGAGGCGTCCACGTTTTTATTTGACTGTGGTTCCTGAATAATTGGTCATTCCTCCAACCCTTGTACCATCCCATTCATGGCAAAAAGCTTGTGTTTTTCTCATCGTTTTGATTCTCATGCTGCTGATGTTCCCTGTTGTTTAACTCAATGATGGCCTCGACAATGAACATGGAAAAACTCACTTCAGCAGCGGTGTCGATTGGTGTCACGGCTGTGGTTTCCTGTGTGCTTGCTTACCTGGCTACGCATGTTCTGGAGGTGTATGGTTCAGGCCTCTTCGTGGCGACACCCGCGGTCTGTGGAATTCTTTCTACTTGGGTTTACAACAGAAAAGGTCAAAAAAGAATGTGCGATGCACTCTCCGTTGCGTTGCTCACAGGTCTCATTTCCTTGTTTGGCTTTCTGGTCGTCGGATTGGAAGGATTGATTTGCATGGTGATGGCAGCACCCATTGTCCTGCCTCTATTCCTGACAGGTGGACTCATTGGATACGTGCTTTCCCACGCCATTGGAAAACGTCTTACATCCGATGTGACCGTTTTGATGGTAGTCCTTTCAGCTCCCTTTTTGATGGGGTTCAATGCCGCAAACCACGGTGAGCCAAAAGTTCGAAAAGCCGTCACCAGCGTCGTCATCAAGGGTAGTTCAGAGCGTGTATGGGAGGAAGTAATCGCATTCTCGTCGATTCCTGAACCAACCTCACTTTGTTTTCGCATGGGCATTGCATACCCCACGCAGGCCCATATCGAAGGAAGGGGTGTTGGGGCCACGCGTTATTGCCAATTTTCGACGGGCTCCTTTGTGGAACCGATTACCCATTGGGATGAGTTCAGGCGACTGGCTTTTGATGTGATGGAGCAGCCCTTGCCGATGACTGAAATATCCCCTTATATGGATTTGCATCCACCCCATCTTGATTGGGCCCTGCGTTCTGTTAAGGGTCAGTTCTTATTGACGGATCTGGGTGATGGAAGTGTATTGCTGGAGGGGACTACTTGGTTCTACGTTCGCATGGATCCGCAGGTTTATTGGTCATGGATCTCTGCCCAAATCATTCACTTGATTCATCAGAGGGTTCTCGGACATATTCGAAACACGGTGGAGCGTGATACAGATTAGATCCCTCTCAACCCACCTTGTGGGTGAGAGGATTATTGAGGATTTCGGTTCCATCAAAACGACATCAGATAGCTTCCATTGCTCCCTGCGCATTAAACAAGAAACGATTAAAATCCTCGAGGTGATCGTCCCAATTCCTCTCGGCATAGAACATGGTCTGGTGCCCGTGTTTCCTGAGTTCCTCCATGCCGGGTTCTAACGTGGGACCGTAGTGAGATTTGAATTGTCCAGGATGAACGGATGGGATGCATGCACGGTGCATCCAGAAGCCTGTCGGTAATTGCTGTTGCGAGTTCGGTGCTGGATAATCCCACATGGGTGAGATGGGGAGACAGGGTCTTACAGGCCTTGAAGAACTCGTCGGTTTGGGTATGCAGGTCCATGGTCAGGCCGATGTACCCACGCAGTTTGTCGCCTATGATATCCAAGAGGTGCCTTGAAGATACGTGCCATCGTAGAAACCACCCCTGTCTCTCTTCGCATGCACTGAACCTGT
>JAAZXX010000665.1 GCA_014239995.1 Verrucomicrobiia bacterium | reverse complement strand
CCATTGAAGGGGGGATTTACTCCTCTGTTTTTTGCAATTCGAGAAGGTCGATCTGAAGTGGTTCATACACTCCTGGAGGCCGGGGCAGATCCCAACGAGGGAATGAGGATTGAACGGCGTTTTTCCCGGGGGGGTGCCCATGGCTTGACGCCGCTGCTCATGGCCGTGGAAAACGGGCATTTTGACATGGCCATTGACCTGGTTCATGCGGGGGCCAGCCCCAACGATCAAGCTGTCGGGTATGTGGCCCTTCACGCGATGAGTTGGGTCCGTAAACCGGACCACGGGGAAGGCGTTAACGGGATGCCTCCCCCCGACACGACTGGACCTTTGTCTTCCCTGGATTTTGTGCGCAAGATCGTGGCGCTAGGTGCAGAAATCAACCGGCCCATCGAAAAGTCCAACGGTGGCTTGGGAGCGTTGAACAAAGCCGGAGCCACTCCTTTTCTCATGGCTGCCAAGACGGCGGACCTGCCATTATTGAAACTTCTTTTTGAGCTTGGGGCCGATCCTGATATCAAGACAAGGGATGAGGTCACACCCCTGATCGCTGCTGCCGGACTAGGTACGCTGGCAGCTGGCGAGGTGGCAGGCACTGAGTCTGAGGTGCTCGAGGTGCTGGAGTGGTTGATTGAGATTGGACAAGATGTCAATGCCATAGATCGCAATGGGGAAACTGCCATGCACGCTGCCGCCTACAAGAACCTTCCCAGAGTGGTGACATTCCTTGCCGATCATGGAGCCAGGATGGAGGTTTGGAATCAGCCTGACAAGCATGGTTGGACACCTCTCCTGATCGCTGAAGGTTTTCGTCCCGGTAATTTCAAGCCATCCTTCGAGACTATCGCAGCGCTGCATAAGGTGATGTTGGCTGGCGGGATCACACCCCCTCCACTAACGGATCCAGCCGGGGTTAACAATAGTGACTTTGGCCCACGTGAACGCAAATACACGCGTAAGCAAAATCCTTGAACTCACCTTTTGACTAGGTTGCGCGCTGCGTCCAAATGTCAACCTGTCTGCCTTGAGGGGAAACGTCATTCTACGGACAGATCCACCATGGAAATACTCTATCCTCCCTGTATCAACAAGGGGTATGCCGTAGATTTCGCAACAGCGTCATGACTTCGATACTGGTGTCCCCCGTGGCAATGTGGCTCTTCAATGTCCCGCTCCTTCGTCCAAAGATCCCAGTTGCATGCGCCAATTACCCTTGTTGTTCAGGCATTCCAGTCTCCATGTTTCAAATGCATTTACAGGCCCAATCCTGGAGGGGTTTGAAGCCATGGAAGGTTCATGAGAAAAGAAGGAGGAGGTCCTCCGGATCAGCCTTCTGTCCTGGGAAAGGGCGTCTTATCCTCCACTCATTCCAATAAAGAGAGAGGCAAGCAACAGCAGTGTGGCAGGTATTAATTTCTTGAAGGAATCCTGGGCTTTCAGGTGCATGATCACTGCCGCCAGCATCAGGCTTGCAATGAGGTATGCGGATGGTTTCAGCACCACCGGAATCCACAGTGAGGTGATCAGAAGCATGGCAAGCAATACCTTGAGGGAGCCTATGACTGGCACCATCCAGCCCGGTAAACCATAAACCCGAAACTCTTCCCTCATGTTTTGGGCATCACCGCCCCGATAGCAGGTGGACTTGTTGAATCGCAGGATCCAGACGTTCAACAATGTCAGGCTGACCAAGACAGATAAGGAGGATATGACGATTTCCATGCAAATAATTGGTTTTTCTTTTGTTGAGACCGGTGCGTGCAAATATCGCTCAACATACCACGTCCATAAATACGGTCTCTCTTGGCTTTTTCAATGTATAATTGTTGCCAATGCGCCATTTTTGAAGTGGCTTTTGTCAAAAGATTCCAGAAAGGACAACTTTGGGCTTCGCCGGGAAGCATCTTCATAAATTTACCATTGAATGGGTGTTTAAATTTCATATGATTCTACCAAACCCAAGAGGCGGTTTGCGCTTGCACCCAAATATAAAAATTTATGTTACGTATCCTCATTATTTTCCTCATGGTCAGCTCCTACTGGACTGGATTTGCCGGCTGGCAGGCATACAACGACAGTTCGAACAAAAACGGTGGGACGATCGATCCCAATGTGACACAGATCAACGTGGGTCGCGGCAGTCCTGGTCCCAACGAGGAAGAACTCCTGATTCATGCAACGGGTGCCTCCACCGGGGTGACGGTACGATATGAGGAGACCTTTTCCACAGGGAGTGTTTTTTGGACCTCAGATGCGATCACTTATGATGCCGAAAGCGATGCAGCACGTCTATTTGATGGGATCCTGGATCTTGAGGGAAACATCAGCTACGGGGATGCCCCCGGTTGGCATGTGGACTTGATCATTGAGGGACTGGACCCCGAGCGCACCTACACCTTTGCCGGGACTGCGATGCGTGGTGGAGGCGAGGGTTATTCCGAGCGCACCACCAACTGGCGCATCCTCGGGGCGGAGGGTTTTGTCTTCGCCAGTTCTCAGGGAGCCTGGAAGGTGGGTGAGGACAGTGTGGAGTTCAGCACGGGGCA
>JAAZXX010000664.1 GCA_014239995.1 Verrucomicrobiia bacterium | reverse complement strand
GATAAAGGCGGCGACATAGGTCAGGGCAGCCGCGCCGAGCACCTTGGAAACACCCGTTTCTTCGGTGGAGGTCTGGGTAAAACCCAGACGACCCAACACCCGCTTGGCACGGTGCGAAGCATCGAATTCCACGGGAAGCGTGACCAGATTGAAGGTCATGATGACCCCCCAGCAGAGGGCCAACAAGGGCAAGGCCACTTTGAAAGGTATCAGGCCCATGAAGAGGCCTCCGATCATGATCCAGGTCAAGGCACCATTGGCAAACTGGGTGATGCCGACAGATGCCATGCGCAACTTGAGGGGGCCATAGGATTGTTGATGCTGGAGCGCGTGTCCGCACTCATGGGCTGAAACGGCAATGGCGGCGATGGAGGTACCGTGGTAGTTGTCCTCGGAAAGTACGAGACGTTTGCGGATCGGATCATAATGATCCGTGAGATGGCCACGTTGAGATCGGATTTCCACGTCCCTGATGCCGGCGTCCTCCAGAATGTGAGCCGCCACCTGACGACCGCTCATGCCGTTGTGAGCACGCACCTGGCTGAATTCAGCGAAGGTTCTCTTGACGCGCACTTGAGCCCAAAGGCCAATCACGAGGGTCCCAATGAAAATAATCCAAAACAGCATCGATATGAAGTTCTTAAGGGTATTTTAGTTACGATTTCACGACTCAATCGTCGTTAGACGAATTCGAAAACACCATAGCGCCCCAAACACGGGAATGCAACTGTCGTAAATAATAGAAAATTACCAACGCGATTCCAACTTGATATACAAGATAGCCTTGTCTGGAAACCGATTGAGCGCAGGTTCAATGGATCTGCTGTGCTCCGGGCTTGAGCGCCTTGACTGGCATGAGGTGTCAGGGTGATGTTACGCTGGAAAAACGGAAAAAAAATGGCTTTTTTGAAACAAAGTCCCCGTGGTATCTCAATAACAAGTGCAACCATGCGATCTGTCATCATGTCGTCATACTTCAAAATCAAATTATCGGGAGCGTGCATTGCTGTGTGCTTCATGCTGTCCCCCATCCTTCAGGCAGGGACAATTCCGTGGTCTGAACTCCCGCCTGAGGCCAAGTGGTCCATCCATATTGATGTAGAAGGCATCACGCGGACGTCCCTCTACAAAAAGATGTATGCCACGCATCTCGAGGAAAAGATGAATGAACTGGCGAAAGAGTTCGCAGAAAAAACGGGCCTGGCAATGCCGGACCATGGACTTCTGTCGATGACTGTGTTTGGGGATTTGCCCAAGACCTCACTCGAGGAAAAAGGCGATGACAACGAGATGATGATCATGGAGATCTCGCCCGAATTAACGACGAGCATCCGGGGAATGCTCGAGGCGGCCATGAACAAGGACGGGGATGACACGGATATAGAAATTGTCCAGATCCGTGCTGATCAGGCCGACATGTTCAGCATTGAAGGCGAGATCATCCTGGCTTTGGACGAACAGACCAACCACCTTTGTGTCGGACATCAAAGGGAGCATATCACGAAACAGATTGAACGTTTCAGAAACGATGAAACATCCACTTCCGGACGACACCTGCTGGAGACCTTCAAACTCCCCAAAGGCACGCTCGCCTGCTTTGTCGGCAAGGACATCTTTCAGAAAAGCGGGAAACTATCGCCACAGGAAGCGCGTATCTTACAAATGACCAAGGGAGCAGCCCTTAGCATGGGCGAGTCCGATGACCGGTTTTTCCTTGATTTGGTGTTGGTCACCGACAGTGCTGAGACGGCACTCCAGGTGCAACGCATCATGGCCGGCATTCAGGCCATGGCTGTGCTCACCGTACAGGATCCGGCGTGGTTTCAATTGATCCAGGCATTTGACATACGCAGCAGGCAGGAAAACGTACTGGTAAACTGGAAGATGCCGGTGGATGACATAATGAAAAGTATCGATGCCCTGTACAAGCCATGAAACCACATGCCGCATGACAGGCATGTTGGATGATAATGAGGTGAGCCTCGAGGAGCTGGCCAAGCGGTCTCAGGATGGCGACCAGAGTGCTTTTGAGTTCCTGGTCCACCGGCTTCAGACACGTATCACCCTCTTCCTGTATCGCATGGTCGGCAGCATGGATATCGCTGCAGACCTGGCGCAGGATTCCTTTATCAAGGCTTACAAGAACATCCACCGATACGATTGCCGCTATGCCTTCTCAACCTGGCTGTTTACGATTGCCAAGCGAACAGCCCTGAATCATTTCAGATCCTCCAGACCCACAATCGAGTTTTAAGAATACATTGAGCGTGAGGAACGTCACCCCCGATCCCAGCTGGAAAGCAAGGATGAGACCCACAAACTCTGGAATCTGGCAAAACGCACCCTTAAACCCCAGCAGTTTGAAGCCCTGTGGCTGAGGTATGGAGAGGATTTCACGATTGAGGAAACCGCCGAAATCATGAAGACCAACCAGATTCGTGTGCGCGTCCTTGTCCATCGTGCCCGGAATGCGTTGATGCACCAACTCGAGGAAAACAAACCAAGGAAAAAAGAATGAACCTGAAATGCCGTTACTACCAGTTCCTG
>JAAZXX010000663.1 GCA_014239995.1 Verrucomicrobiia bacterium | reverse complement strand
AGGTAACGTATTTCAATCCCTCACGGTAGATAGCCTCTGCCAATACGGTGGCAGTCCTTCAGGTTGCTGACCTTCTTCTCATAAATGAGGATGTAAGGATCGCTGAGACGGCACTCCATGGAGTCGCTGTCGGTCACGAAATAGGGAGAAAGGTATCCCTTGTCGAACTGCATGCCTTCCACCACGTCGAGGGTGGTCTCAATGGACTTGGCTTCTTCCACCGTGATGGTGCCGTCCTTGCCGACCTTATCCATTGCATCTGCGATGATCTCGCCAATGGTGTCATCCCAGTTGGCTGAGACGGTGGCAACCTGCTTGATTTCGTCCTTGTCTTTGACTTTCTTGGCAATTTTCGCCAGTTGCCCAACGGCTGCTTCCACGGCCTTGTTGATGCCGCGCTGGATGCCAATCGGGTTGGCTCCGGAGGTAACGTATTTCAATCCCTCACGGTAGATAGCCTCTGCCAATACGGTGGCAGTGGTTGTACCATCACCAGCGGCATCACTGGTCTTGCTTGCGACCTCGCGCACCATTTGGGCTCCCATGTTCTCGTATGGATCTTCCAGTTCGATCTCCTTGGCAACGGTGACACCATCTTTGGTGACTGTTGGGGATCCAAACTTTTTGTCTAGGACCACGTTGCGGCCCTTGGGCCCTAAGGTGGCCTTTACAGCTCTGGCGAGCTTAGCGACGCCCGCCAGAAGTGCATGCCTTGCTGCTTCATCGAATTCGAGTTGTTTTGCTGCCATATTTATTTTCCTTGTTTTGTTCTAAAATGGATTGGGTTTGTTGTTGGAAGTGACGGTGACCTCTCCTTAACCAAGGATGGCCAAGATATCGTCCGAATTCAGTATCTTGTATTCTTTGCCGTCCACCTTGATTTCGGTGCCACCATATTTGCTGATCAGCACGGTGTCTCCGACCTTGACCTCAAAGTCTACCTTGTTGCCATCGTCGCTTGATTTTCCGGTGCCCAAGGCAACAATCTTCGCCTCGGTGGGTTTTTCCTTTGCGGAATCAGGAATGATGATGCCACCCTGCTTTACTTCTTGCTCTTCAACGGCTTCAACGAGTACGCGATCGCCGAGAGGTTTTACTTTTAGTGCCATATGTTTTTTTTTTGGTATGGTTTTTGTTCGGGAATCTCGGTCCCCGACACCCGCCGGGGACCCTTCTAGAAAATTTGTTAATTCTGCTTCAGAGGAGTGGATTGCTTCAGCTCTTTTTCTCATCCACTACCTCCGCGTCGATGATAGGACCATCGTCATCTTTTCCATCTGACTGGTCCGGCGTCGCTTGCTCCGAGGTCTCGCCTGCATCGCTGCCTTCTTGAGGTGCCGCCCCGGTCGCGCCCTGGGCCGCCGCAGCCTGTTGGTAGAGTTCGGTGGATACTTTTTGCCAGATCTCCGTCAAGGCATCCGATGTGGATTTGATGGAATCGTCATCGTTACTTTTGAGAGCTTCCTGAGTGGCTTTAACGGACTGTTCAAGTTGTTCCTTGTGTTCAGCAGAGACCTTGTCCCCATTTTCCTTCAGGAACTTTTCGGACTGATAGACGGTGTTGTCTGCCTTATTGCGGTTTTCAACGGCTTCACGTCGTTTACGATCATCATCGGCGTTTGTTTCCGCATCGGCCTTCATTTTTTCGACCTCCTCCTGAGAGAGCCCGCTACTTGCCGTGATGGTGATCTTCTGTTCCTTGCCGGTGCCCAGGTCCTTGGCGCTGACGTTCAATATGCCATTTGCATCAATGTCGAACGTGACTTCAATTTGCGGTGTCCCGCGCGGTGCGGGTGGAATGTCGGTCAGCTGGAAACGTCCGACAGATTTATTATCCTTGGAAAACTGACGCTCCCCCTGCAGGACATGCACTTCCACACCCGGTTGGTTGTCTGCAGCTGTTGAGAAAATCTCAGATTTGCGGGAAGGGATGGTTGTGTTGCGCTCGATCAATCGGGTGAACACCCCGCCGAGAGTCTCAATTCCCAGGGACAGGGGAGTCACGTCAAGGAGAAGAACGTCCTTGACATCTCCCTTGAGAACACCGCCCTGAATAGCGGCCCCAATGGCGACCACTTCATCAGGATTCACACCCTGATGGGGTTTTTTACCTACCAGCTCATGGGCGGTTGCAATAACCTTGGGCATGCGGCTCATACCGCCCACGAGGACGAGTTCATTGACCTCTTCCGTGGAAAGGCTTGCATCCTGAAGGCATGCCTTGGTGGGCTGGATGGTGCGTTCAAAGAGGGAGTCACACAGTTGCTCGAGTTTTGATCGACTCAGCTTGAGGCTGATGTGTTTGGGACCTGAGGCGTCTGCCGTGATGAAAGGAAGATTGATTTCATATTCCTGTGAGCTGGAGAGTGCTATCTTTGCCTTCTCAGCCTCCTCCTTGATGCGTTGAAGAGCATCGGATTGTCCTCGAAGGTCAAGCCCGGAGTCTGATTTGAACTGTTCCAGGATCCAATCCATGACGGTATTGTCCCAGTCGTCTCCTCCCAGATGCGTGTCACCATTGGTCGCCTTCACCTCGAAGACACCGTCACCAAT
>JAAZXX010000662.1 GCA_014239995.1 Verrucomicrobiia bacterium | reverse complement strand
CAGTATCGGTATGGCGCATGACGATGGCTTCCGTGAGGGCATCGCCCATGTCCGGTGCCGGAGCTTCGTGGTTGACAATCACATCGCCCAGTTCCTCATCCGTGCCGCCAAGGGCGTAGTTGTAGAGGGCGACCCGTTCTGTACGGGACTCGTTTGCAATCATCAACTGGACCGAATCACCATTCCATGCGCTGTTGGCTGCATTTTCATGATATTCGTCAGTGACGGTGAATCCGAAATAGACGTTTTCATCGTCATAGACCACCTGGACTGCTGAAGTCTGGTCGTCTGGCCCATCCCAGCTTCCACCGTTGTAAGGTTCAAAGAAAACCAGATCCCCATCATCACCCGATCCTTTTGGAATGGAGAATCTTGGATCTGCCAGGAGGGAGGCACCCCGCCATTCGGACAGATCCCCGTCCAGAACGATCGGGGCCGGAGCCTTGATCGCCGTGTAGAATTCCTTGCCGGGTTCAATGTCATTGGCCGAAACCGTGCATTGAAACGCCAAGGCGGCTATCGCCGTACATATTAATTTGCGTTTGTGTAGCATAATAAACCTGTGCTATATTACTAATTTGTTCTTGGAGACCATTCGAACCTAGCCAAATCTTCAACTAATACAACAATATTGACTATTCAAATAACGAATGGTTACTAATTTAAAAACTCATAGTAAGGTCAGGTGAAACAGTCAAATAACCTCTGATCGCTTAAATAACCTCTGATCGCTTAAATAGCCTTCCTTGGAACTGTTTTGCTTCCTTTTGGATATAATTAAGTACACACGTCGGCGATTAATCGCCTCCATGGTTACTTTTGCCTTACCTAGCCATTCAAAGAGGATGACTCTTTATCTTTCACTGATTTCAACTTTTGGTAGTGATGGTTTTTGGAATTGGGGCCTGGGTTGGGTTTTTTCCGATCTCTCCTGACGAGGGTATACGGGAAATGGGGCCAGATAACCTTAAAGATAGGCAAAAAAAGAGGTCAATCTCTTGAATTCTAGTTAATTTGCAACAGAGTTGATCGATGACTCCGCCATGAAGGAGGCTTGGTCCGCACCTGCTGAATAAGGTGAATCTGGACCACCCACATTACTGTACTTACCGTTGACAGTTGATGAGGTTTCCAGGTTTCCAGGGTTCCTGTATACTCGATGACCACATTTCCATCCTTCCGTGAGGCATCGGCGATGGCGCCAACATCCACAGGTTCTTTCGGTTATGGGGGAACCACTGAGTGGTAACGTGCCCAGGCGATAGGCCACAAGACCACCGTTATCAGTATCATTGAACAGAACCTTGTCACCGTTTGCATTCACGGTGCACGGTTCCAGGCTGGCGTCGCCTCCATGTAGTGAAGATAGATCAATTATGATTGCCTTTTACTCTGAAATTGATCTACGTTGTCTACCCTCTGGGATGACTAATTTCTTTCATTTACTAAGGGTGCAAAACATGTGGGCAGGGAGATCTTGCCTGGGTTGGTTATTTGGATGTGTGCTTCTGTTACCACCACCTGCACATGCCTTGGATACACATGGGGACATGTTACTCAGCGTGTTCGCTCATTCCGCTGGCTCAGATGTCAATCCTGGGGAATTATTGATTGGAGAACTTAATTGTATTGCCTGCCACAAAGCCGCTCCGGAAGTGGCTCAGAGACTTGCCTCCAAACAGGGGCCCATACTGGGCGGGCGGGGGATCAAGCTGACGCCATCGTTTGTCCGGAAACTTCTCATGGAGCCAGCCACAGCTGGACAGGCACGCACGATGCCCGATATGCTTCACAGTTACGAAGCTGATGAAAAGGCTGCCATTGTTGATGCTTTGACGCACTACCTGATGGATGAACAGGGAGATTTCTTGGCCACACCTCTTGCTGCTGACCCTTTTCACATGCAGACAGGTAGACGTTTGTTCCATGAGTTGGGTTGCGTTGCCTGTCATTTGCCCCATCAGGATGCTGAGGCTCTTGATCAACCCAACCTGCCTCCGCCAGGCATGCACTTGAGTGGTGACTTGGAATCACATGCAGGACATGCTTTCCTCATGGGCGACTTGGACGGCAAGACCACTGTGTCGGAGTTGGCCCGTTTTCTAAAAGATCCCCTGGAAACACGTCCATCGGGACGCATGCCGGACTTTCATCTATCGGACACAGAGGCATCCTCACTTGCCATGTATCTGCTGAGGGGGCAGGCCGAGGGTTTGTTCGGTGAGGACGCTGAACTGAAAAAAACCAGAGGCCTTAAATACAATTACTTTGAATTTGGAACCCCATCCGCCGAATCCCATGGTGCGGTTGACGATCTCCTGGAACATTTCCCGGGAGCCGTTTCCAATGACATGTCCCGACGGACGCACCTGGTTGGAAGTGGTGTGAGTGACACCATCAGCGATGGGTTGAAAAAACGACAGGAGCAGGTGGCTCTTCTGTTTTCTGGATACATTCACATACCTGTTTCTGGTAAATATACCTTCTTCACAAGCTCCGATGATGGCTCTCGGCTCTATGTTGGTTCGAAACTCGTTGTCAATAATGATGGCCATC
>JAAZXX010000661.1 GCA_014239995.1 Verrucomicrobiia bacterium | reverse complement strand
CAGCAAGGCTGTTACGGGCACCCGTTTTTCATACTTGGTCCTAACTTATTCCGAGGACAAGGTAAGTAGGGACCGTCAGGGTGAAGTAACCATCGCCATGGGCAGCAGTTATCCTGAAATGGAGAAAACCGTCTTCATGATGAAAGCTGACGAGATTTCGAAAATCATCAAGACTCCTGCTGGTTATCACATCATGCGACTCATGGAGATGATACCGAAAGCCTTTTTCCCTTATGAGGAGGTTTCTGGACGAATCAAAATCCAGTTGGAAAACCAGTATGTGCAGGGGCTCCTTGCGGATTATCTCACCCGAATCAAGCAGGATGCCCAAGTGGAGATCATGCTCGATTGAACGACCCAAATGGACGACTGGCATCGACTGTGTAAAACATCCACTTAACTGATGCCTGTATTCTACGCATGCCAACGCTGCACCGCCTGCTGTCAATGGCCCGGACAGGTGACCCTTGACGATCGAGAAATCAGGCTGATAGCAAGGTTCATGAGGATTGAGGAAACCGAATTTATCGAACAATATACACACCTCAACACAACCAGATCCGGACTTTCCCTCAACAACCAGGCGAACGGTGCCTGCGTGTTCCTCAAACAAGGTGATTGCAGCATCCAGAATGTCAAACCACAGCAATGCAAGGATTTCCCCAATCTTTGGAATTTTCCGGACTTTGAGAATATCTGTCAGGCTGTGCCCATGGATATGGATACAAAAACTTTTCGGGAACAGGTTGCAAAAGCCACCGGAAGGAGCCTGCATGGGAAGCATGTGGATGAAGGATCTCACCATGCTGAGCAGCCTCTGTCCTTGAGAAAAGGTCCCCTCCTGAAGCCTCTGAAAAAACAAAAGGACTGAGGAACTCAAGCCATGACATCGAGCATGGGGCAAGCATGTGCCTGTGGGGCTGTTTGCAGTATGGAGGCAATGGCATGAAATGCCAGACCTTGTAGGTCGGGAAAAATCCGTTTGTGGAAAACATCCAATTGGATCATGTTACTTCCTGCATACAAGTATCCATTCTATGAAAACAAAAAGACATGGGAGGTCATCCTGTATTCAATCCCCATCGCATCCACATGGAGGAATCCTCACTGATCCAGACCTGGCACTTCAGTCCAATTTGTCTGATGAAAACGTTTCGTTAAGGTTCATGCAGTCCATTGCCCGATCCATGGCATGGCTAACCTTTGTTTTCAGCGTCATAGCCAGGCCTGCTGCGGATACACAAATCGCCCGCAATATCGTGATCTTTGTCGTCGACGACCAGGGTCTGGATGCTGGATGCTATGGAAACAGGGTGATTCATACCCCACACCTCGATACGCTGGCCAAGGACGGCACTCGGTTCGATTACGCCTTCTGTACCACCGCAAGTTGCAGCGCAAGCCGCTCGGTCATTCTAACCGGTTTGCACAATCATGCAAACGGGCAGTATGGACATCAACACAGCTACCATCGTTTTCACACAAAAGATTCGGTCCTGAGCCTACCCGTCCGACTCTCCGACGCGGGTTACCGCACCGCGCGGATCGGCAAATACCACGTGACTCCAGAGGAAGTGTATCGTTTTGACGTGCACATTTCAGGAAATCAGGGGGGTTCACGCAACCCTGTCAGCATGGCCGAACACTGCACTGATTTCATCAACAAGGATAAAACAAAGCCATTCTTTCTATATTTCTGCACTTCAGACCCACACCGTGGTGGAGGCTTTGCCAAGGAACTCCCCCATCACCCCAACCGTTTTGGCAACGGTCAGCACTATGAAGGTGTCGAAGAACACGTTTATGATCCACGGAAGGTCATCGTTCCTCCCTACCTTCCCGATTCTCCAGAATGTCGTGCAGAGCTCGCCCAGTATTACCAGAGCGTTTCCCGGTGCGACCAGGGACTGGGAAGATTGGTAGAAATCCTTAAGGCCTGTAACCAATATGAAAACACCCTCATTTTTTATTTAT
This sequence comes from Verrucomicrobiia bacterium, assembly GCA_014239995.1. Classification (GTDB taxonomy): domain Bacteria; phylum Verrucomicrobiota; class Verrucomicrobiia; order Limisphaerales; family AAA164-E04; genus AAA164-E04. The sequence goes on along the minus strand of JAAZXX010000661.1, from coordinate 591 downwards.
CGGACAACGGCATTGCATTTCCTGGAGCCAAAACGACCCTCTACGATCCTGGAATGCGACTCCCCCTTATTGTACGTAGCCCAGACCAGTCAAGACGTGGAGTCGGCAGCAAGGCCATGATCTCATGGGTTGATCTTGCTCCTACGGCCCTGGACTTTGCCGGTGTCATGCCAGGCCCGAAAGGCGGCCTACCAGCAAGAGGCAAACTCGAAAACCGTGGCTTTCACGGCAAGTCTTTCCTGGGAATTCTGGACCAGGAAAACCCCGAGGGATGGGATCGGGTCTTTGCCTCACACACGTTCCACGAAATCACCATGTATTACCCTATGCGGGTCTTACGCACCCGACGGTTTAAATACCTGCTGAACCTTGCCCATCAACTGCCCTACCCATTTGCATCCGACTTACACGAAGCCCCGACCTGGAAAGCAGCCCTGAATGGGGGTAATTCCGGACTGTATGGAAAGAGAACCATCGATGCTTACATTCACCGTCCAAGACATGAACTTTATGACATGGAGATCGATCCGCATGAACTCCATAACTTGGCAGATCGGCCGGAATTTTCTCAGGTCCTCCTGGGTTTCCAGA
>JAAZXX010000660.1 GCA_014239995.1 Verrucomicrobiia bacterium | reverse complement strand
CCTGCGTCCGCTACTGAACCTATCCACCCCCCTGCCATTGCGTTCGGCAGCCGCCGTGGCCTCGACCCATGTTCCGGGCTTTGAGAAGGAGGCCTTCGAAATACTGTCCAGGCTGCTCATGTCAGTTAATGAGCCGAGGACCATGTTAAACGCCATGCTCGCTTTACCTCCAAGGGCATGGAAAGGATCAGTGCTTGATCCTCTGGTGCATTGGTTGACACTTCAGGCAGATCACTATCCGGATCATCGACGCAAGGAGGCTACATTTGTCCTTTTCAGTCAGTTGGCAGATAATGTGGCAAGCCATTTACAAGAACCTCAGGCAAGCCAATTGCGTCAAAGGTTCCATACCGATGGGATACGTACTGTCCACTTACGTGTCATTCCTCATATCCTTCAATTCGATAAAAAATTGATTGTGACCAAGGCAAGCCAGAAACTTATAATCCGTGTGGAAAACCCAGGAGTCATGCCGCATAATTTGGTGATTGGAATACCGGGCTCACTGGTAGCCTTGGGCACAGCAGCTACGACGATGATCAACCGCCCCGCCGGACGTGATGGCAAGCCGTTCGTACCTGATATCAAGCAGACATTGCATGCCACTCCCTTGATTGCACCGGGGCAGGAAGCATCACTTCAAATCGTTACCCCTCAGGAACCAGGGGATTATCCCTACGTTTGCACGTATCCTGGCCACTGGGCACAGATGAACGGCGTCCTGCGCGTCATCAAGGAGTAGGACTATTCAGAAAGCAAAAACTTGAAGCCACCGATCCGTGGCAAACTGAAAAGAAGTCAACCTGGCGTAAAAACTCTACAAGGGCATTGATCCGTTTTCACAGAACATATAATCCCTCAGAAAGCAAGGCAGGGCATTGCCTGGATAAGGTCTCTGCAGGGTTTTCATTCAAGATCCACACGCCGCCTTTGAATGGGAAGTCACGCACACTGGATGACGCATGAAAGACACAGGATCCAAACATATCGCAAAAAGGATTGTGCTGCTCGCACTCCTGGCCTGTTTATGCGCTACGGTGCTCAAGATTCGTAGAGAGCAAGTCTCTTCCAAGGTCAGCGGAGAACTTGGCACCCGTGCGGTTGAAAACCCGCTACAAATAAAAGCAAGAGGCTTCAAACGTGCATGGCAATTCTCGTATGCCGGATTGGATGGCATCCCGAAAAATCATGATGATGCCACCAGTCATGCCGAACTGAATCTACCGGTGGATACGGAAGTTATCCTGAGTCTTCGTAGTGAGGATTATATTTACGTGTTCTCATGTCCCGAGCTGAAGCTTAAGGAGATTGCGGTCCCGGAACTTGATTTTTCGATTACGTTCAAAACCGAACGTCTAGGCGTGTTTGATCTGGTGATGGATGCGATGTGTGGTTTTCAATTACCACCCGGTCAGACCATGGGCACGATCAATGTAACTTCCAAAGCGCATTTCGAGCACTGGCTCAAGGAACGATCTGAAACTTCTCCTTCCATCGATCATCCCTCACGATGAAGAAAAATCCAATAGTACACAGGCCGGTATCGTGGACCTCGCCATGGATAGTCCTCGAGTGCGAGAGCAAGCACGCTGATTGGTATGATCTTACCAACGTATTTGTGCCTTCAGCTCAGGAATGATTCCCGAGAGCAGAGGGCGCACCTTGGCAAGGCTTCGACGCATGGCCTCAGGTCTCCCGGCGAGCATCCTGATAATCCAGAAATTGGAACTCATCTCGGATATTCCTAAATGAACACCCGTATCATGAATGGATCGAAGCTCATCGAGAATAGCCGGATGCTGTCCTAATTTTTCTGAGATGATGAAGCCACTGGCATACCACGCATTGGGGATTGGATGGGCAAGCATCTTCATACTGCCGTTGTCGCGATTCAGGGTGAACCTTTCACGCCCAACAAGCACATGGTCCACCCGGATATTGAAGCCCCAGTCCAATTCCCTGTAGGCAAGGTTTTCACCGTGTGCGCACCTTCCTGGAGCAAGGATTTCCATCCAATAGACTTCCCCGCCTTGATCGATATCCAAATCGGTTCGCTGGCGATAGCGTGCATCTTTTTGAGGAATGAGAGCAGATGGTGTGTATTCCAACCAAGCCCCGGATTCAACATGAAAGGTCTGTCTAAGCTCGGCAAAACCACCCCTTGAAGCGTGAATCCGCGAGGCACTTGGAGAAGTCATCAGCACTTTGGCACCACGACGTATTTCAACCTTACTCTCAAGAAAATCACCACTGAACAACCCGGCTGTTGGGTTTACTACCTGAACCACCAACACATGACCGTCCCAGTAGGGTTTACTGAGATGAAACGGAGTCTTGACGGACTGATCACCGATCACCGTGCGATGATCTTTATGGGTGATACACTCCATCCGAAGGTGACCGTGCAGTCTGGCAATCATGTATCCTTTGTCGAAAACAGATATTCCCGTTCAAGCCATTCAATGATGGCGTCCAGTCCCATGTCACTCTTGAGATCTGCAAACAAGGTAGGTCTACCGTCCCGCATCTTTTTTGAGTCCTGATCCATGACCTTGAGATCTGCCCCGAC
>JAAZXX010000065.1:5182-11377 GCA_014239995.1 Verrucomicrobiia bacterium | reverse complement strand
TGCATCCGTTGTCATGTGACCGCCGGGGTCCCCAAGCATGCACCTCAAAAGGATATCACCCTCTCTGAGGTGGCCGACATGGGAATATCCTGTGAAGCCTGCCATGGTCCTGGTGAGGCGCATGTTGCATGGCAGCGAGAAAAACAGTCTTCCGAATCCACTGGGTCCCTCCCGCCCGCAGGGGCCGATCCCATCATCCACCCCGAATTCCTTGACGCCTCGAGGTCCACGCAGCTTTGTGGGCAGTGTCATGGTATGAAATGGTGGGATGACTCGGAGGCATGGTCGCAGCATGGGTTTACCTATCGTCCTGGTGATGATCTTAACGAGACCACTCCGATTGTGCAGCCAAGCAAAATCGACTCATTACCGTGGTTGCAGGCCATTATTCAAAAACACCCCAATTTACTGCGTGATTTCTTTTGGTCGGACGGCATGATGCGGGTGTCCGGTCGGGAATACAATGGTTTGCTGGACACTGCCTGCCATCAGCGCGGGGAAATGTCATGTATCTCCTGTCATTCGATGCATGACAGCGATCCGAACGACATGCTGGCAGACCGCATGGAGGGCAATCAGGCCTGTCTTCAGTGTCATGACTCCTTCCAGGAGGATATACAGGCACACACCCACCACCCGGCTGATTCTGAAGGTAGCCTTTGTTATAATTGTCACATGCCGCATACAAGTTATGCACTCCTTTCGGCCATACGAAGCCATCAGGTGGATTCCCCAGACACACTTACAAGCCTCGAAACGGGCCGCCCCAACGCATGTAACCTTTGTCATGTAGACCAACCCCTTCACTGGACGTCCAAACATCTCCACCAATGGTATGGAGCGCCCCTGAATACATCTGATGCCGGTGAGAATCCTGTAGCTGCTGTCCTTGAACATCTTCTCAGTGGGGATGCGGGACAGCGAGCCCTGGCAGCCTGGCACCTCGGATGGGAGGCTTCCAAGAGTGCTGCGGGCAAACACTGGCAACCCAGGTTTCTTGCGGAACTTCTCGATGACCCCTATTCTGCCGTGCGCTATGTAGCCTTCGATGCTTTGCGTCATTACGAGGGATTTGAATCGTATGCATATGATTTTGTGGCAGACCCGGAAACCCTTGCCCAGGCCCAGATCAGCGCGATCGAGATCTGGGAGCAAAGTGTCCGTCCTCACTATCAAGGACCCTACAAGGCCTCATTGCTCCTTGACTCAACCGGTCAAGCTGATCGGAAACGCATCGCTGCTTTATTGGGAATGCGGAATGATACTCCGATGCGTCTCCGAGAATAGGCATGAACAACTTCAGTGTGCTTTCTGTGAGATTTTACTGAAGTGCCCGATCGTGAAGGGAACACCATCGATCCGAGCCGATGAAGCAGAGATGTCATGAACAGACACTTTTACCGAGACTGAAAACCGACCTTTAAAGGGTTAGTTTCCTTTTTGCGTTCGTCGCCTGCTTTGGCTTTTGTTCTGCTTTGCGCTCCCAGTGGTGTTTGCTTTGCTTCTTGTATTAACGACTCTTGTTTTGCTGGGCTTGGCAGGAACTGAAATACCTTTTCCCCTATTCTCAGAGATGCTCAACAAGAGCCCGAGTCCCAGAAAAACGGTCACCAGGCTGCTGCCACCATGGCTTATCAGGGGGAGGGGAACCCCGGTCAGTGGAATACTCTTGGTGACTCCTCCAATATTCAACAAGGTTTGACAAGCCAGGGTGGATACGACTCCTGCTGCCAGAAGTGACCCGAAGTAATCCTTGGTATGGTGAGCAATGCGAAAGCCTTGATGAAAAAAGATCAGGTAGAACAGGACTACCAGCATACAGCCTGCAAATCCCAATTCTTCACCGATGACGGCATACATGAAATCCGATTCAGCGATGGGAATGCGCTCTGGGTTGCCTTTACCAAAACCTGCTCCGAATAACCCACCGGCAAACATACCCGACAAACCTTGAAGAACTTGCCATCCGCTTCCGGTAGGATCGGTGAAGGGATCGAACCATGTTTGTATCCTTTGGCGCGCATGAAGAATAAAATGGTTTACCAGGTAACCGGCAATCAGCAGGCCTGAACCGGATAACACCAGATAACGCCAGTGTCCGGTGATGAAAAACAAAAGCATGAACAGGGTCAGTGTCAGGATCGCCAGCATTCCTAGATCCCGCTGGAAGATGAGCAGGCCGAATAGTAAGAGATATACAACGGCAACGGGCCAGAGGATGCTGATCATTGACTCCTTGCCTCCTCGTAGCGTTTTTCGAATTTCTTTTTCTTTTGAAGCAAAAAAACTTGCGATAAACAAGACCATCAGGAGTTTGATTATTTCGCTGGGTGTCAATTGACCACTTGCATAGTAGGCCCCCCTGTACCGGGTTCCTGCGGTCATGAGGCCTACGAGCAACAGCAGGGAAAGAATGGCCCCTGTCCAACCCAGTTTGCGTAATACCTGATAACGACCGTTCTTGAATAACCCAACCACCAGGAGCATCAACATGACTCCAATCGGATAGGCAAAGTGGCTGAGCTGCCATGGATTTTCAAAGTCGAACAATCCCATGCGGTACTGGGCAAGGATGCCAAATCCACCCAGAAACACGACTGCCCCCAAGATGATCGGGTCCCCCTTGAACCGGGTGATTACAAACCAGCCGTGGATCATGACCAAACTGATTCCAAAGACCACCAGAGGCAACCAGCCGCGGTAAGCCAGTTCACGTGATTGCTGCAGGTCACTCAAAAAAAAAGCGACGTAGCCGAGCCCTATGGTAATGAAACTCGCAAGAAAAAGGCGACGTTCAACGGAGCGAAACAACCAGATGTCGCGTATGGAGGCGCTTGATTTCAACAGGGCAGTTCAACTCCTTAAAGGCTGTTTGAGTGAAGCACTTTCGGTTGTGCCCGCATCCATGTATCGCGGTCCACCTCTTGGACCAGATGGCGATGCACGAAAGTGCCTTTTTTATTTCCCACTACTAGCTCAGGATAACCATCTCCGTCTATATCCTTCGCCATCACCTGGGTGCCGATTCCAGAATTGTCGTCAATCAGATGAGGAATAAAGTCCACGCCCTTGTCGTTTCGGTCGAGCTTAAACCAATAAAGTACCGCGGGCGCATTAGGCTCAGCATCACCGTTTGGTCCATGTGCCCAGAAGCGCTTGCCGGTAATGATATCCTTGAGCCCGTCACCATCCATGTCGATCAAGTCTATTGCGTGTAATTGAGAAAAGGACACACCATATCGGTTTTCCGAGGCTTCCTTGTTCATAAAGGTATGGTTTTCAAAGGAGATGCCCTCGGGTGTTGGAATGTTTTCATACCATGCCAAGCCATAACCGTGTGCGGCGATGCTGGTGATGACGTCATTATCTCCATCTCCATCGACATCGTATGCATACATCTGGGCACCTCCGCCAGGGCTGAACGGATATGGGTGGTGCTTCCATGCTGGATCTCCCTCCAGACCCGCGGGTTGCTCCCACCATCCTTCCTTTGCCAATAGATCCATATGACCATCGTTATTGACATCTCCAATGCCCATTCCATGGGTGAAGCGTTGCCATGGGCCTTTGGGCGTGACAGGACGAAATTTCCACGGTTTTTCCGGATGTTTCCAGTCCGGACTGGCATAACCGTAATGTCCGCCAGAACTGCAGATAATCTCGGGTCTGCCATCGCCGGTAAGATCTGCAAAAGTGGGCGATTCATTGTCCGTTACATCCAGGATAATGTGTCGCGTCCAGTATCCTGATGCGCCTTGAGGATTTTCGTGCCACGCGGATTCCTCCCCTGGAAATCCCAGGATGAGAATGTCATCCCACCCATCGGCATTAAAGTCATGGGCAAAGGCAAGAAAATTGCGTGAATAAGTGTTCTTAGTGCCAAGGGCACCCTCAAACCCCTGGATGGTCTGAATACTGCCATCCGGATGTTTTTTCTGCCATCCACGGTTATCCGGGTAGAAGGTGTGTCTTGCACTGAAGGTCGGGCCTTCCCACCAATAAGGACCCGAGGCAACGTCCTGATTACCGTCCTTGTTGAAATCACCAAAGGTGGCACCTTCGCTCCAGAAACGGTCCGTCAGGCGCACCTTTTCGAATGCATGGAGAGTGAAGGACTGTGCCTTGGCTCCGTTTGCGAGCATCACGATTGTGAGGCAGGCTAGGGTGAGGTGTTTCATGGCATTCATATGTCGCAGGGAATCTGCCAAAGGTCAAGACACTTGAGAAAGCGCATGGTTCACCCAAACAAAAGACAGCAGCGGCCCGGTGATGCCACCGGGCCGCTGCTCAAAACAAAAGTAATAATCGTCCTTAACGAAGCGCCTTCACACGCACATTACGAAAGGCGACAGCATCCCCATGACCAGCGAAACCGAAATAACCTTCGTAGCGTTCCTTGCCGGGGTGGGCACTGCCTCCCATGTAGTCGTTTATTCCACGCAGATCGGTATCGAGGATCGTGGTTCCGTTGAGAATCACCTTGATTTTTGAACCCTCTACGGTGACCTCCTGCTGGTTCCATTCACCCACAGGGAGCTGTGCGCCACGTTTGGCTGCTGCCATGCCATAGGCGGATCCGTGATATTGGCGCGTATCGAGCTTGGCATACTTTTCAGCTGTGTCGTCGAGGACCTGGAGTTCGCACATGCCGATGTAGGCTGTGTTCCCATGACCGGGATAACGAATTGCCAGACCGTTGTTGCCTCCAGGAGGAAGTTTGAATTCGAGTCGGACTACAAAATCACGCAGATTCTGGTGATAATAGATGGTGCCCCCGTTGTTGGGTTTGCAAACGATAGCACCGTCCCTGACCTCATAATTGTCTGTCGGTCCAGCCCATCCATCCAGGTTGCTTCCGTTGAAGATCGGCCTGAACCCGGGTTCTGAGAGCATTTGTTTCACTTCGTGATCAGGAATCGCCCGCTGGAAGATGTTGCGCCAACGGATTTCGCCGCCGTGAGTTTGTAACTGAATAGGACCCTTGTCCCAAAGTGGATTTGAACGATCCCAGAAATTTTCCATTTTTGCATGCTCCACAACCAGCTGGTCATTCAGGAAAACTGTGGTGTAGTCCTTTACTTGGATGATGCGGAAAGTGTTCCATTCCCCGAAGGGTCTGTCGGCAAGTACCATGGGGTTTTTTCCGGGTGCCCCCTTGCTATTGTTCCAAAGTCCACCCGACCCCTTGTCTGCATCAATGTTCCACTTGCCTCCCTCCTTGGTATAATCCCAAATTTGCACTTGAGGGTTACCACGCAGATAGATGCCGCTGTCGGCTTTGGCCACGGTTTTGTAGTCGATCAAGAATTCCATGTTGCCGTAATCCTCGTTTGTTGTCAGATAGACACCGTGTCCATCGTTGACAAGTTCGCCTTGTTCAACGGTCCAATGTTTTCTGACGTCCTCCATGTCTTTGTCGCGCTTTTGCTTGCGCTCATCCTCCGGCATGGTCTGGAGTTTGCGGGGGTCAAAGTGCCCCATACCATGCCATCCGGTGAGATCCACGCCATTGAAAAGGGCGGTGAATCCAGGAGGAGGAGTGTTCATTTCGCCAGCCTGAAGGGTTGTCAGGCCGCCCAGGCTCAGGCCACATATGATCGAGACAAAGGTGTGCATTTTCATGATCTGGAAACGTCAAGCCGATTGTTTGGAGAGGCTGGACGAGACTTTGATGCTTCCATTGTTTTCCTTGAAATGCCAGTTCAAATTTCAGGTAATGAACACGTCGGTGCGTCCGGGGTTCGTGGGGCTACTTTGATGTTGTGGGTGATGTTTCGATCAGATACGCTCGCACGGTGAACCGAATCCCACGCATGGCATTGCGCTGCCGCATCTTCGATTTTTGCATGAGTCTTGCAGTGTTATTCCATGTGTCCTGCGTTGAGATGCTTCGGGGCGATGATGTGCCTTTCGACCAAGGAACGGTTCTGGTAAAGGCCGGTTCCAATGTCCAGCAGATTCGTTTGGCATTGGATACTGTGGAGGAGTCTCAGCGTGAGGGATTGGAATTCCTTCTGCGATACATGCCGCAGCGTGATTTGACCTCTCTATCCTCTGAATTCCTGCTTGAACATGTCCGGTTTGCCTATACAGCATGGAAGGGAGCTTCATGGGCAAAGCAAGTTCCCAAGGACATTTTTTTGAATAACATCCTGCCCTACGTGAGTATCAATGAGCGTCGAGATGCTTGGCGCA
>JAAZXX010000065.1:0-5172 GCA_014239995.1 Verrucomicrobiia bacterium | reverse complement strand
GGCCGCATGGAGGTCTACGAGCGCCACGGCGCGCACATCATCGGCGCCGAAGACCTCGAAGAGCAGGCCCGATCCCAGGCCGTTGGCGCCCGGCACGAGATCCGCATCTTTCCCATGTTCGGTGTCAAATACTCGACCAAGCGCAAGAAGGCAGATCAGAGTCCCTTTGAAACCTTGGAGTCCGGTCTGGCTTCCTGTACCGGACTCTCCATCATGCTGATTGACGCTTGCCGTGCTGTGGGGATTCCTGCTCGTTTCGTGGGTACGCCGCTTTGGTCCGATGGCAGCGGTAATCATTCCTGGGTTGAGATCTGGGACAACGGATGGCATTTCACGGGTGCTGCCGAGCCGGTTGGAGACGCACTCGATCGGGCTTGGTTCACCGGGCGGGCCGCCAAGGCTGACGGGAGCAGCCACGAGCATGCCATTTATGCCGTTTCTTACCGGCATACTCCGATCCCTTTCCCGATGGTATGGAAGCGTGGGGCAGACTATGTGTACTCGGTCAACGTGACAGACCGCTACACGGCGCTGGATAAATCACTTCCCAAGGGATATGTGCACCTGATGCTTCGCACGGTGGATGAAACGACCGGTAATCGATGCTCTTCCCCTGTGCAGTTGCAAGACCAGCGGGGGCAGGTGGTTTTCGAGGGGACTACCAAGGACGAGCGTTTTGACGCCAACGACCACCTTACTGCCGCAGTCAAGCGCGGGACGACCTATCAGCTGAGCATCCCCCTGGCATCAGGGGAGCGTCTTGTGAAAACCCTCACTGTTGAAACGGGGGGGCAAATGGTGCAGGTTGAGGTGCCATCTGATGAATAACCACAGCGCAGGTGTCATGCTTTCTCCTTTCCCCCTTCCGCTGTGGATCCGCGTGATGACGGTATGTATGCTTTCTTTCCTGTTGAAGGATCGGAGGGAGCTCCTGGCGCAGCCCGCCCATTCAGACTCCGCCAGCGCTGTCGCGTCACTGGAGTTGGCCTTGAGCATGAAGCCGGTCCGATGGGCGAGCCTTTCGGAGATGGATTTTGCCGATGTGGCTTTGAGTCAACTTGATGCCCAGCGTGCCAGAAAACTTTTAATGGCTGCCTTCGGAGAGACCTTGCGTGCTGAGCGGGCGCAGGAAATGAAGTTGCAGGTTCTGCAGCACGAGGGTTTCAAGATGCCGTTTTATATGAAGATTTTTGGCAAAGGAGCAAAAGAAGGGCGACGCCTTTTTATTTCCATGCATGGCGGCGGCGGGGCTCCTGCAAGTGTCAATAATCGGCAGTGGGACAATCAGAAAACCCTGTATGCTCCGGAGGAAGGAATCTACGTTGCCCCCCGTGCACCTACCGATACATGGAATCTTTGGCATCAGGCCCATATTGACACTCTCTTCAAGCGACTGATTCAGAACATGGTCCATTTTCATGATGTCAACCCAGATCGAGTTTACCTCATGGGTTATTCTGCGGGTGGCGATGGGGTGTATCAGCTTGCACCACGCATAGCTGATTATTTCGCAGCTGCATCCATGATGGCGGGGCATCCCAACGAAAGTTCCCCGCTGGGTTTGAGAAATCTACCCTTTGCTCTTTTTATGGGAGGCAAGGATGCTGCCTACCATCGTAATCAAGTTGCTGCTGATTGGAAACAAAGACTGATGGCATTGCAGACGAAGGATTCGGAAGGCTATCCCCATTGGGTGAAGGTGTTTCCGGAGCACGGTCACTGGATGCAGCACGAGGATGCGGTGGGTATTCCCTGGATGTCCAAGTATGGTCGAAAAAAGTTCCCGAACCGTATTGTCTGGAAGCAGGACGATGTACTTCATGAGCGTTTTTACTGGCTGCACATGCCTGCCAGCGCGTGCAAGCCGCGCGCTGAGGTGATCGTTTCTCGCAACGGGCAGGTTTTCACAATTGAAAAAGCGGAAGTTAAGCAACTGACGATTCGTCTCAGCGATGCCATGGCAGATCTTGATCAACCGATCATTGTGCGACTGCAGCAGGGAGATGTTCTTTTTCAGGGACGTTCTGTGCGTCGTATCAAAACTTTAGTGCGAACCCTGCTTGAGCGAGGTGATCCGAGCTATCTTTTTGAGAGTTCCATCAGCATGCAGTTATAGTCATCAACATCAGCGAGCATCGTGACAGGCCTGGAGAGTAGCCTTGAAGCATTGAGGCGGAGCTTGGCGGTGAGGGGAAGCATGGGGCTTTTTTACCGCAAATCTTGATAATTTCATCTCCGCCCGGATTGAGTGTATGCGGGTGGTCTGGAACACAGGCTTCCTTGGGTGGAATTCATGGAGATCTTAACCTGTTTTTCCTCAGAGGTTTAGTTATCTAATTGAGCCTGGATGAGAAGGATGCAAGGGCATTCTTCCAGAGGCGGTTGATTCCCTTTGGGTGGCGTCTGGTGCCACACCATGTGCTGCTTTTTGGGAACAATGTATTGTCTGACTCATGATCGGGGTTTGAGATGAAAATGGCAAACCCCCACGGGTTGCTGTTGCATCCCTCAAGACTCTTGCGTATGTTCCCAAGTTCTTTAACAGTGGTTGAAGTTTGATAAGCAGACATGAGCAAGGAATCTGAAGATAAGAAACCCGAGATCTCCGATGAGATCGCGAATGACAAGGAAGAAGTGCGGACTGAGCCTACTCAGGACACCGAAGCAGGCGTGGACAGCAGTGAGGTGGTAGAGGAGGAGGCTTCACCAGTGACGGTGGAGCGAAAGGCCTGGGATGCTCTCGAGGCCAAGGGCCTCAAGGCAGATGAAAACTGGGATCGTTTTTTGCGCCTCAACGCGGAGTTTGACAATTTCAAGAAGCGCTCTGCACGGGAAAGGGCCGAGGCGGTCAAATATGCCAATGAAGCGCTCTTGGAGAGGCTTATTCCTACGCTTGATCATTTCGAGATGGCCATGGCAGCCGTGCATCAGGCACAGGATGAAAGCATGTCATCCATCAAGATGGGCATTGAAATGGTGCACAACCAGTTGAAAGCCACTCTGAAGGAATCCGGGCTCGAAGAGGTGGACGCTCTTGGTAAGGTATTCGATCCTGCATGGCATGAGGCGGTTTCCCAGAAAGAGACCGACAAGGTGCCCGAGGGACAGGTCATCGAACAGGCGCGCAAGGGGTATAAGCTTAATGATCGATTGATTCGCCCGGCAAACGTCGTGGTGGCCAAGGCAATATCCGACGAAGGATCAGCCGGCGAGGCCTCCTGAACGACAAGGTCCACAAGGATAATATTTCAGGATAGAACATGTCGAAAAAGGACTACTACGAAATCCTCGGTGTGAGCCGCAGTGCTTCCCAGGAAGAACTTAAAAAGGCCTACCGCAAGCAGGCGGTTAAATTTCATCCGGACAAGAACCCGGGTGACAAGGAGGCCGAAGAGCGTTTCAAGGAGCTTGGCCAAGCATACGAGGCGCTGAGCGATCCACAGAAACGAGCAGCCTATGACCAATATGGTCATGCGGCCTTTGACGGGCGATCCCGTGGACAGAGCAGTGGTGGTGGGTTTCATGATCCGTTTGACATCTTTCGTGAGGTTTTTGGTGGTGGCAGCGGAGGCAGTGGCGGAGGCAGTAGCATTTTCGAGGATTTGTTTGGAGGCGGACGCCGCGATCCGAACGGTCCTCAAAGAGGTGCGGACTTGCGTTATGACATGGAAATAAGCTTTGAGGAGGCCAGCCTTGGATGCGAAAAGGATATTCCCATTACCAAACTGGATGCCTGCGGTGACTGTAAAGGTTCAGGCGCAACACCCGGATCCCGCACGGTCAACTGCACCGCGTGTCAAGGCAAGGGGCAAATCGCGACATCACGAGGTATTTTTACATTCACCCAGACCTGTCCCCGATGCCAGGGAGCAGGTAAGGCCATTGAGAAACCATGCAAAAGTTGTCAAGGTTCTGGTCGTAAAGAGAAGACATCCAAAGTTCGATTGAGGATCCCTCCAGGTGTCGATACAGGGGCCAGAATTCGCTCTACCGGCCAAGGTGAAAGCGGAACCCAAGGGGGAACCTCGGGTGATCTCTATGTGGTGATTCATGTGCGTGAGCATGAAATTTTTGAGAGAGAAGGGGATGACTTGATCTGTGAGGTGCCCATCAGCTTCATCAAGGCGGCCCTCGGATCCGAAATCGAGGTGCCTACACTTTCCGGCAAGGCGACCATCCGGATCCCTGCTGGTACACAGCCCGGGAGCGTTTTTCGACTCCGAGGTAAAGGGGTGAAAAATGTCAAGGGCTTCGGGTGGGGTGATCTGCATGTTCGGCTCAATGTCGAGGTGCCAACGAGCCTCAATGCCGAACAGAAGGAAAAACTGCAGGACTTTGCGGCCTCATGCGATGCGCGGGTGAACCCCATCTCCAGCGGTTTCTTTGAGAAGGCCAAAAAGTTCTTTACCGGTTCCTGACCAAAGGTTCTCTGATGCATCGTTTTTTTCTTTCTCCGACAGCATGTCAAGGGGAAGAAGTGGAGTTGCGTTCCTGCGATGTGCGTCATGCCCACCACGTACTGCGGCTGGAGAAGGGGGCAAGCATTCAGATTCTCGATGGTGCAGGTTGTCTTCTGACAGGTGAGCTTGTCTTCTCAGGCAAGCATTGTGTCCGTGCTCGCATCCTGTCCAGAGCCAGAGAGGGTCTCCCGGTTCAAAAGTTGGGGCTCGCCTTGCCCTTGCTCAAACCCAAGGCCATGGACTGGGCCCTGCAGAAGGCAACGGAACTGGGCGTGCAGGACATCTGGTTAATTGAAACCCACCGCTGCGTTTCCAAGTGGCACGCCGATGAAATTCAAGCCAAACGCCAGAGAATGAACATCGCACTGATCGAGTCGATGAAACAGTGCGGTTCGCAATGGAAACCCCGCCTTCATGGACCGCTGCCCTTTCAGGGCTGGTTGAGTGGCATGGATGCTTCGTGGAAACTTTTCTATGGTGATCTTCGTAACTCCGTCTGTTCGGTGTCGATCATGGAAGCCGTTGAAACGTGCAAAGCATCTTCCATCTGCTGGTGTGTAGGTCCAGAGGGCGATTTCACGGAGGGAGAGGCAACGATGCTGAGTGCGCATCCGGCTCTGTCGGTGCATCTGGGTCCCTTGATACTTCGTTCAGAAACGGCTGTCGTTTGTGGACTATCGATTCTGGGGCAATGGCTTTATCTACGTCGCCA
>JAAZXX010000659.1 GCA_014239995.1 Verrucomicrobiia bacterium | reverse complement strand
AAAGGTGAATCCGCCGGCCGGGCAAAGCTCGAGTAAACCCCAGTGCGGGGTGCTCAACATTCATCTATGTAGAGACTTGGCCTCGGGTGTGACCCGAGGCTGGGGGGATTTGATCAGCATGGCTGAAACCATGCCGCCAAGAGTCAGTGGATGAGCCCTTGTGGTTCGGAGAGCATTCAACCAAACTTCGTGTGAGACTCCTTGTAGTCGATCAGGTGTGCACGGACCAGTCCGTCATTGAGCTTTTCCCCGAAGGGATCCACGTAGAGGCGACTGGTGCGTTTACGGCTCTTCGGGTTGACCCCGAGCACGTGGAGATTGAAGATGAAAGCGGGCTCATCCTCGGCCTTGAACCAGTGGACGTTGTCCTTGTCGTCGGAGACACTGGAGGTCTGGCCGGGGCCGAACCTGCCATCGATCGTGGGCCGGATGATCATGTGGTCCTGCTCATCCTCCACCCGGTCGTAGTGACGCCCATGGAAGTTACCCTTCAGGATGAGGAACGCCGTGGCCATGTTGTCATGGCCGTGGGGTACCACGGATCGACCCTTCCTGAGCGCGAAAATCTGTTGTCCAAAGACGAGGCGCTCAGGGATCCCATCCATTCTTGGAAAGCGCGGTCGGTGGCTCCTGGCCCCATTGTCGACGAAATTGGGATGTTTCAGGATTTTGTCAAAGTCGATGAAATCGGTGAGTTCCTTGAGATCGATCTGCGTGGACAGAAGGTTTTCGATCTGTTGCTGCCACTCGACCGCCTGCGTCTTCTGGTTTTTCAGGTCGAGCCCGGCCTGGTTGACCTCATTGAGCCACTTGATCGCGGTGGGCTTGACCTTCTCGGCCAGGAGGTCGGCTGAGCAAAGGTGATCCAGGAGAGACACCGCCAGGAGGGACTGGAGGGACTTTTCCGCAAAATCGCGACGGGTGACGAGGCTGGATTCGGGCGGCGTATCGAGGTTTCCAGGGATATCAGGCATGGCAGTAGATGGTTGTGGGTTGAGAAACCACTCTCGTGGGTGGAATGGGATTGTCAAGGGGATTCGGGCGAGTCCTCAGGGGCGGGCGCCCGCCCTGATCCAGTCAGCGATCAAGGCCCGTTCCGGGCCGGTGAGCGGAGTTCCTTCTGGTGGCATTTTTTCATCGTGGATCATTTCGTAGAGAAGACTTGCTTCCGGTTTGCCGCGAACCAGGGCGGGTCCGCTTTCACCCCCGGCAAGGATGGATGCGAGCGAGCTCAGGTCGAGACCGGATTCCATGTGCTTTCCACCGTGGCATTCCAGGCAGACTTTGGCGATCAGGGGTTCAATGTGCCCGGAAAAGGTGAGCTGGACGGGGTTGGTGATGACCGCGGGACTCGGGTTCGGCCTTGTCGAGCACGCCGAGAGGAGTCCAAGAAGCATGATGAAGGCTGAGGCAAGCGGGAAGGACATGTGCTGAAAGGAAATATAAACTCAGCCCGTATGCATACTCGAGGATAATTGCCTTTTTCAGCCTGGAGACATCGGGAAACACGAGGTTCATGGTGGTGACCGGTATCTCAAGAAACGCGGACCGTAATGATATGTGCAAGAGGTGATCTCGAGAGAGCATCAAGCCCGGGCAAGGCCATGGGGCGCCACCCGGGCTTTCAAGGGAAACCAGATGCATCCGGGGGGCGCTTACATCAATTCCATTGCCTGAGGATCCTGACCAGTCCGTTTTCAACTGGCGTTTCAAACGATTGTTTCAGCTGGGAATGTTTTTGAAATGCCTCGGATGACATGTAGGCATTGTAGGTGTCCACGTAGTCTCTGTAGCTGCTGAAGGTATGCAGGTAGTAATGTGTCATGGAACTTGCACCGGCAACATGCTGGCCCAGTCCAACGGCATTGGCTTTCCGCAAATCCGCAAAGTCCTTGGCAAAGGTAAGGAACATTTGAGATGTTTTCTCGTGATCCCGTGACTGGACACTCCAATAGCCATAGTAGGAGGTGCTTTGCTTGGTGTCTGGACTGCTGCTGTTCCCTCCAAAATGGAACAGGCGAACACCCCTGACGGTCTTTTGAATTTCAACCAAGCCTCTTAATGCATGCATGAACTTGGTGCGAGCCGGTTGGTTTTCTCCCGACATCAAGTCGGCAAGGATGTCCCCGTCCTGGCTTGAAAAAACAAGTTCATGCGTTGCGCTGGTTGGACTGAACACCTTCTCCCCCAGTGTCACCTTCACCTGCCCAGGTAAGGACATGGAGCTTTCCTCGAGAAACGATACCAGGGACGCTTCATTTTGAGGGGTAACCTTTAATTCCATGTGCATGAACTCGAAACTTGGCTTGTCCTGAGCATGGATGGTTTGTAGCTGGCCGTATGCGAACAATGCAGCCAGGCCAAGTGTGATGCGTGTCGATAAGTGGTTCATGATTGTTTTTTTAATTGAGTATGCGGTGGCGTCAATCATGAATTTCATGAGAGGCCCATGGCTCTTTGATCAAACGTTGTCACCCCTTGACCTTGTGCTGCTTGAAGTCCCTTCTGGTAAACCTCGTCGTGGCCTGGATCAGGTTGTGGTCGTGGCCAGCTTGTGCTTGAAAACAGGGAGACCTGCCTG
>JAAZXX010000658.1 GCA_014239995.1 Verrucomicrobiia bacterium | reverse complement strand
TGTTTTTGTGCATTGGGACACCGATTCTGCTCCCACTCTCCTAATGGAGTCCGTATTTATCTTAGAATGCTTGGCGCCATCCGAATTGAACGCTGATCGCTTTCTGCCTCCCACCCCCATTCGGATTGTAATGAACCACCATGGAAAACCTGAGCTTAACACAGATGGGAGGTTTATCTCCTTACCTAAAACCATGAGAAACGCCCCTGCCCACCTGATTGTAGAATTCGGTCAGATAAAAAAACTGATCGCTCCAATGGTTGGGGCTTGCGAGCAACTGGTATCGGAACAAGTGACAAAGTTAAAACAGCAAACTGTTACCACTATGAGTCAAAAACTTTCGGCAGAAATCAACCGTCTCGAAACCTTGGCTAAGATAAACGTAAATGTCAGATCGGGAGAAATATCCATGCTAAAAGAAGAGCAAAAGAAATTGGAACAATGCCTTGCCCAAGCTCGATCCCGGCTCGATTCCATCAGGTTGGTCTGGAAAGGCAGTATGGAGAGACTCAAAAACTAGCGGCGGATCAAAAAGATAATTTGACTACTGTGAAAAAAAGCATGTAGTCACTCGAGTGTTTTTTGTTTTCGGGAGAGTTAACGAACAACTCTCGCCCCTCCACCTCCCATAAGCTTCTCAACTTCAGACATAGTGGCCATGGAGGTGTCTCCGGGGGTTGTCATAGCCAACGCTCCGTGGGCAGCACCATAGTTAACTGCTTTAGCGGGATCACCGGTTGTTAAAAGACCATAGATCAAACCGGAGGCGAAACTGTCCCCACCACCGACCCTGTCAAAAACTTCCAATTGGGGATGATGGTTAGCTTCAAAAAAACGGCCGGCACCCCAACAAACGGCACCCCAATCGTTAACAGTTGCTGAACTCACAGTTCGGAGGGTGGTTGCAATTACTCTTAGATCTGGATATTCCGCGACAACTGCCCCAATCATGGCCTTGAACTTTTCAACATCAATGGACGAGATGTTATCATCTAGGCCCTCAACCTCAAAACCCAGACAGGCTGTAAAATCCTCTTCATTGCCAATCATCACATCCACATATTTTGCAATCTCACGGTTCACCTCCTGTGCTTTTTTCTTCCCGCCGATGCTTTTCCAGAGTGAAGGTCGGTAATTAAGGTCATACGATACAATTGTTCCATACTTCCTGGCTGCCTTCACTGCGGTTTTCACCGTCTCGGCGGTGGACTCGGAGAGCGCCGCAAAGATGCCCCCTGTATGAAACCAACGGACACCCTGGTTTTTAAAAATGTCCTCCCAGTCAAAATCACCTGGTTTAATTTGAGACGCAGCTGTTGAGCCGCGATCGGACACACCCAACGCACCGCGAACGCCAAAACCGCGCTCTGTAAAGTTTAATCCATTTCGGACGGTATTCCCTATGCCGTCATAGGGAATCCAGTTAATCAACGAGACATCTACCCCGCCCTGAAGGATAAAATCCTCCAGCAACCTACCGATTTCGTTGTCGGCAAAAGCCGTAATGATCCCTGTGCGCAACCCAAAACATCGCCTCAACCCTCGCGCTACATTATATTCCCCTCCACCTTCCCACACATCAAATCTGCGCGCGGTTCGAACCCGGGTATGCCCAGGATCAAGCCGTAACATGATTTCACCCAACGAAATCAAGTCGTATTTGCATGATTCCGGGTCTTTTATTTTTAAAACTGACATCTCAAGAAAGCCCCAAAGTACGGGGGAGGTTTCTAAACATTCCACACACAGTCAATCCACAATTGAATGTATGCCAGAAAAAGCGCACTTACCCTCAATCATCAACATTGCCACAGGACGCCTATGTTGAACGATCGCCTCCGGCACACTTGACGCTGAGTCGCTGTAAGGAATTACGGCCATGTTCGCAATCAAGCCTTCCTTCAAAAGCCCAATTTCATCGCCCAATCCCAGCGCCGTCGCACCATTTGCTGTTGCCATTTGCAGCAAATCCTCGCAAGGCAATTTCGGATGATTCCGGCTGAGTTCCTGCATTTCAGCGAACATGTTTAGCCCCGTCACCGCCGTCTCTCCGCCTGTGCTGGCCAGGCTGTCTGTTCCAAGGCAGATGTTCACCTTGGCCTTGGCCAAGCGATCACAGTCGAAATTGGC
Source organism: Verrucomicrobiia bacterium (assembly GCA_014239995.1). Taxonomy (GTDB): domain Bacteria; phylum Verrucomicrobiota; class Verrucomicrobiia; order Limisphaerales; family AAA164-E04; genus AAA164-E04. The sequence continues at coordinate 453 of JAAZXX010000658.1, read as the reverse complement.
GTGACCAAACCAAGCGTGACTTCTGGGGCAATGAACCACATCCGCACCCACTTTCTGCAGCATTTCAATATCGGCGTTGATCAGTCGGTTGGCGTGAACAACCAATGTTTTTTTTGAGAACCCCGCCGCCTTGGCTAAGTACTGCACGGGCGTCCCCTTGCCACAGTCACCCATTACCCTGCCCAGGGAACTCATCGTGTCGTATAGCGGCCCGGCTCCATCGACAAACATATCCCATTCATCATCCGACTCAGCCAAGTGGATGCTCATCGGCAACAAATTTTCATCAGCGAACTTCGCAAGAGCGTTCAACCCTTCCGATGTCATGGTGTACAATGCGTGAGGCGAAACTCCCACCTTTAACGCAAGTGGTTCATTAGCCATCAACTCATTCTGGGCCAGGTCAATCGCAGCGGTTTCATCTTCCAAATGATAAGCTATGAGTTCGATAAA
>JAAZXX010000657.1 GCA_014239995.1 Verrucomicrobiia bacterium | reverse complement strand
GCCAGACGGAGGCTTGAGCCACACTCCACTGGTACTTTCGGGCATGTTCCCTGATGATGAACGGCAGATCTTTCGAGCATTGCCACTCAAACGCCTCTTCCAAATGGTGCTTCAACCCATCCAGGGTCCAGACGCGTTTTCCATCAGATTCAAAACCACCCGTCCAATGGTTGCTGGGGGTATACTCCTGAAGCCAAGTGTAAGGTGATGTAATAATCAGTTGCCCACCTTGTTCCATGAGATTCGCAAGTTGTTGGAGGCATTTTGATGGTTGATGCAGGCGGTCAATCAGGTTCGCCATCAGGACCACATGAAAACGACCAAGGCCCTGGGGTAGGGACATCGCATCTCCCTGCTGAAAGTGAACACGTGAGCGGTCTATTTCAGGCATGATTTCAGCCAGGGCTTGGTGTTGAATAGTGCCTTCTTCCGAGTAGTCGTAGCGGCATTTTCCATCGGATTTGAGCTGGTTGGCACGATCAATGAAGGCCTGCGAGAAATCAATCCCAATGACCTCAGTGCAATATCTTGCCATTTCAAATGACGCACGGCCCACGGCGCAACCGAGATCCAATCCACGGGCCTCCTTTGGAAGCGTATCGGGGTTGAGACATTTCGAAACACAACGCACTGGATAATCCAGTGCTGAGGTGGGGCCGAAGGGGTAAGGCAACTGCTCATGATGTTTTCCATAGTGAAATAGAAGGTATTCACTGACGGCACGGCTTGTCTCGTAATAAGGTTGTTCGGGTGCATTCATGGTCTCTCGCTGCAACTTGCACCAAAACCGTGGGACTGACAACCGCACAATGCGCATCAGCTTGGGTCTCGAAAATCAACCGTTGATGATCAGAGTGGAGCATGGTTTTTAAATCTCCATGACTCCCAGGATAAATCGAGTCTTCAAGTCTGGGTTGTGCCCTCCTGCCTTCATCATTCCTCGAGCTTCAGATTTGAAAGAAAACTGCATTTCGGGGTGATTGTTTGATTTGGAGATGTTTTTTCTCCCATCTGTTCCCACTGAGGAATATGCTGAAAGACGCATGGAAACAGCGAACGCGAAATGTTTTGATCTGGTGGTCATTGGTGGAGGTCCCGGAGGCTATGTTGCATCCATTCGAGCTGCCCAACTTGGAATGAGCGTGGCATGTGTTGACAAGGCACCTTCCCTTGGAGGTACTTGCCTGCGGGTGGGGTGTATTCCCAGTAAGGTCCTGTTGGAATCCAGTGCCCACTTTGTTTTTGCCGGTAAACAGCTTGCTCAACATGGTGTCATGGTTGATGGGCTCAGGCTTGATCTAGGACGTATGATGAAACGCAAAGATCAGACTGTGAATCTCTTGGGGAAAGGAGTGGAAACGCTTTTCAAAAAAAACAAGGTGACGTCCCTGCAGGGCTCTGCGCGCTTGATGGGGGCTGGAGCGGTCGAAATCACCAGCACCGATGGTACCGTTTCTACCCTCACTTCTCAGCATGTTCTGCTTGCTACTGGAAGTCAGCCTGCAACGCTTCCTCAAGCCCCTTTCGATGGTGAACGGATTCTCAGTAGTAAGGAAGTGCTCTCATTGGATGCGGTTCCCGAACACCTTATAGTGATCGGAGGCGGATACATTGGACTGGAGCTTGGTTCCGTTTGGAACCGTCTTGGCAGCCAGGTGAGCGTGGTCGAGAGATTACCTCAGGTGTTTCCTGGTATGGATGGCGAAACCGCCCTGGAGGCCCAGCGGATTTTTCAACGGCAGGGAATCAGGATTCACTGTGGAAAACAAGTTTCGAAGGTATCCCGTTCAGGTGTTCAATGTCATGTTTTTCTGGAAGATGGCACCTCCATGGACGGTAGTCATATCCTGGTGGCAGTTGGTCGAAAACCATACACCCAAGGCCTTGGACTCGATGCCTTGGGGGTGGCGATGGATCATCGGGGATTTGTCAAGGTGGACGCACAATTCCAGACCAATGTGCCTGGTATTTTTGCCTTGGGTGATCTTGTGCCCGGGCCGATGCTTGCCCATAAGGCTGAGGAAGAGGCTATTGCTTTTGCCGAACAATTAAGTGGTATGGACACGCACGTGGACCACGATGCGATTCCCGCGGTGGTCTATACCCATCCTGAGCTTGCCTCGATAGGTGCCACGGAGGAAATGCTTGTTGAAAAGGGTGTTGCCTATCGCAAGGGAGTATTTCATTTCCGAGCCAATGGGCGTGCACGGGCAAGCGGTAACGTGGATGGATGGGCTAAAATGCTTGCTGACGAGATCACCGACCGGATTCTGGGGGTTCATATTCTTGGTCAGCACGCAGGTGAGTTGATTCACGAGTGTGCAGTGGCCATGCGATTTAACGCCACCAGCAAGGATTTCTCGCGGATTTGCCATGCTCATCCCACTTTTTCGGAGGCGGTGAAGGAGTCGGCACTGGCGCTCGATGCGCGCACCATACATGCGTGAATCGGTCTTGGCCCAAAATGGATTGCACCTGAGAGGTCTTGTTCTAGGCTGCTTTTGTTAGATGACCATCGAAATGACCATGACATTTGCCCTGATGGGCATCGTCTTTGTCGCGATGATGTTTGAGCGATGGCGCTCT
>JAAZXX010000656.1:2299-2590 GCA_014239995.1 Verrucomicrobiia bacterium | reverse complement strand
TTTACCCCCATTTTTCGAGTTTCAACTGTGCCTTGGGCAAGTTTAATTCATTGCGGATCAGAAGTTCGGTGTTTTCCACCAGCGATGTGGGACCGCACACATAAAAAATTGAGTTTTCCAAATCTGTCACCTGTTTCTGAATCCATTGGAATTCAATGCGTCCTCTTCTTCCCTCCCAGGCATCGGTTTCATCCAGTCTCGTACAGGTGACCTTGAAATCGAAATTTGGGTTCTTTCGCGACAGCTCCCGGAATTCCTGATCAAAAATGATATCTCCGGGTGTCCGGACAC
>JAAZXX010000656.1:0-2289 GCA_014239995.1 Verrucomicrobiia bacterium | reverse complement strand
CGAGGGATCGCATGGTTGCTTCACGGGCAAATCCCCGGAAAGGAGTGACCCCCGAGCCTCCCGCGATACAAATCAGATGTTTTTCAGGTTCGTAGACGGGGAGAAATCTTCCTACTGGTGGGATTACATGCATCGTATTGCCTTCTTGTGCCCAGTCAACGATGCGCGTACCCATCTTGCCCGATCTCTTGACGGTGACCTCAAAGTATCCTTTGTCAAGGGCACATGAGGACAAGGAATAGGCTCGTTTGTATCTGGGAGTATCTGGCCAGTAAACGGTAATGAACTGGCCTGTCTGGAAAGTGACCTCGTAGGCCTCAGGCCACTTGAATCGGAGGGTCTTGGTATCGGGCAACTCCATGGTTACCTTTTCGATCTCCATTTCAATGATTTTTTTAGGCATAATGAATAGAGCTCCGTGCGGTGTTGTCGATGACCTCTCACACGTTTGGACTCAGCTTTAGCTTTAAGTGGTGTGATTGTAAAGCGATATGGAATGACGCGGTATGCCTGGTCGCCTGCAAGCAGCTGATGGTGATTACGGTGATGCCTGTTCAGGACTGCAATTCAGGCTTTACAAGCAACGTTGCAGGGAATAGGAACTATTGACGATTTATGGCTAAAGTTTGTTTTCATGCGAGTGTGGAGGGTGCCCAGCACGGGGCGAAATCCCTGGAACAGTTTTTGGACTACGCCAAGCAGTCTGGAGCGGATGGTGTGCAGCCTTCGAACTACATGTTGCAGACTGAAAGTGGGTTCCGGCCGGTTCAGGAGATTCGTGATCTCTTTGAATCGCGGTCCATGTCCCTGGACGGGATTTCCTGCCATTGCCCCATGTGGGTGCACACCAGTGCTTGGACCGGTACTCCCTCTATTCGTCCTTTCATCCCCGCCGACGTTGCCCAGAAATCGCCCGCAGAGATTGAAAAATGGACCGAAGACTATCTTCTTGGACTCATGGATTTGGCTGCTGAACTTGGTATTAAGATTCTACCCATGTTCTGGGGTGTGGCTTTTGGATGGGAACTAGCATCCGGCTATCCCTGGGGCTTCTGGGCAGGCGGCGATTTTGACTTGATCAAGGAAGGTCAGGAAAGATTTGTGGGCAAAACAGCTAAGCTGCGTGAACATGCAAATGCTCTGGGAATCAATCTAGCTCATGAGATTCACCCTGGTACCGCTGCGATGTGCGCTGACGACTTCAACATGCTGGTCGATATTTGTGACAAAGACCCTTGCCTGGGTGTCAATGCAGATCCTTCTCACTGCTGGGAAGGTGAGGACTTTGAGACGCGCTTCCTGAAAGTGGGTAGCCGTGTCACCGGTTGTCATGTGAAGAACTTTACGATTCGCAAAAATATACCCCTTCGCATGATGGAGCCCAACTGGGAGGGTCGTGCCATGCAGTTCACCGATCTTACAAGCGGAGATTTGAACATGCACCGTTACACGGAATTGATGGTAAACATAGGCTATCCGCAACGCTACTGCAAAGCCATGGGCACGGCGACCGCCCCGCTTGTTGTTGAAGCCGAAAGTGCCTATCGCGATCTTGATGCGACAAGTGCCAATGGCATTGCTTTCGTGAGAGATCAGTTGGTGTTTCCCGTTGCTGGCGGATCCTTTGAGGATGGTATGGGCGCCTGAATGGTGGCTTTCTCTGGAGGGCTTTCTTTTGGTGACAATGGGTTCAAGAGTGCTGATAGCCACTCGATCAGAACCATGGCAAGGGCTTTTCAGCGCGGGTCGCTTGCCTTGCTGCAAAGGTCACAATGCTAAGCTCAATCTAAGTTCGTAACGTATCAGCCACCACGCGTGCCTCCCGGCCTTCATCCCTCCCCAGGGCTTGAAAGGGTTTTTTGGGATTTTCTCTCACTGGAATCTGCCCAAAAGACCGTTTGAACTGAGTTAAATGCCCCGGGTTGACTGAACCTGGTATCCCATTTCTCATGAACTTGCTTTTTTGCCGGGTCCTAATCATTTGGTGGAAAAAGGTGCTTATTTTGAAGAGCTTTCCCTGGTGTTTTGAAGTTATTGACCCTGTCTGGCTTGCCACAAGGGTCTTTTTGAAGTTCCCCTTTTCCGGTTTTCATTTGCTGAATCATGTGATGCTGCGAGTTTGGCATGGTGAAAACACACACAACGGCAATGATGTTGAATGGAATGACCATTTCTCTATCGTTTCACAAACATGAAGGTGTGTTGCGAGGGAGTGGTAAATGCACGAAAATGAGGAAGAGCTGGTGATGTTTTGAGTGGGTCAAAGAATCGTCTTAATTGAAGTCGTTT
>JAAZXX010000655.1 GCA_014239995.1 Verrucomicrobiia bacterium | reverse complement strand
TTGTGTAGTAAGTCCTGCCAGTTGAAACTTATTTTTTTTAGAAAAATAGAGCGCTTTAAACCTCAGGGGTTGCTTTGTCAAATATTCAGCATTTTCCTTCGGCACGGAAGAAAGCAGCAAAAAATTCATTAGACCGTCCATCTCTTTAAGAAACCTGACTAAAAATCAACGAAATCCCCTGTAAATTCTCTCGTGAGGCATACCCCTTTACAAACTCATTTCTTAATGGTAGAATCTTCTGCTAATATTTTCCTCTTACTGAGAGAAAGAAGGCTATGGCCTACACTGGAGAAATCCGACTGGCAGTCGATATCGGAGGGACTTTTACTGATGCGGCTTTGGAAGTTAGTGAGCATCAATACACAGCAAAAACCCTGACCACCCACAATGCACCAGAGCGCGGCATCCTTAAAGTATTTAAACAAACACTTGAGGCCGCATCACTCACACCTCAAGACGTCTCTTTAATTATTTATGGCACCACGTTAGCCACCAATATGCTCATTGAACGCAAAGGGTCTCCGGCGGCTCTTCTCACAACAGAAGGGTTTCGCGATAGCATTGAGATCCGTAATGAAAGCCGCTACGATCAGTATGACTTGAGTATTGATTTACCCAAACCTCTAGTCCCTCGAGCTTTACGGTTTCCAGTTTCTGAACGTATGAACGCGTACGGAAACATCTTGTTGCCTCTTGACGAAAAAGGCATCGAATCGCTTGTCCCTACTCTCATGAGTGAAGAAGTCCAAAGCATTGCTGTTGGATACCTTCATAGTTATGCAAATGGGGCTCATGAACAACGTACCCGAGAGATCTTATTGGCTAATCTTCCAAATGTTGAAATCACTTTATCCAGTGAGGTTTCTCCAGAACTGCGGGAGTATGAACGCATTTCAACAGCGTGTGCGAATGCCTATGTACTGCCATTGATGAGTCGGCATTTAAGAAATTTGGAAAAGGTGCTCAAAGAAGCTGACTTCCAATGTCCTTTGTTTCTTATGCTTTCGGGAGGTGGGATAACCACTATGGAAACAGCCATTCGATATCCCATCCGATTGGTTGAGTCAGGACCTTCGGGAGGTGCTATTTTTGCCAGTCACATTGCTCGAGAATTGAGATTGTCGGATGTGGTCTCCTATGACATGGGTGGAACAACTGCAAAGATTTGTATGATCGACGATTTCGAACCTCAAACAGCCCGCGCTTTTGAGGTAGCACGGGTGTATCGCTTCATGAAAGGGAGTGGGATCCCTTTACGAATTCCAGTGATCGAAATGGTGGAGATAGGTGCGGGAGGAGGATCCCTGGCCCACATTGATACGATGGGACGGATTGCCGTCGGCCCGCACAGTTCCGGTTCGGACCCCGGACCCGCATGTTACGGTTTGGGAGGGAACAAACCTGCAGTGACAGATGCCGATGTGGTGTTGGGGCGGATCGATCCCAACAATTTTGCTGGAGGAACTATGCAGTTGAATCGTGATAATGCGGTTCAAGCTTTGAAACGTGAGGTTGGAGATCCATTGAATTTGAACGATACCCTTTCAGCATTGGGTGTTTCTGAGATGGTGGATGAAAATATGGCCAATGCCGCCCGAATGCATGCCATTGAAAGTGGAAAAGAAATTGAAGCACGCACATTGATTGCTTTTGGAGGTGCAGCTCCATTGCATGCCGTCAGGATGGCTGAAAAGCTGAAAATAGATCGAGTGGTGATCCCGCCAGGTGCTGGGGTAGGGTCAGCGATTGGGTTTCTTCGAGCACCAGTTGCGTATGAAGTGATCCGTAGTCGGTACCAACGCTTGAGTTCTATAGATACCTCAGGTGTCAATACTGTGTTAGAGGAAATGCGCAAGGAAGCGTTTGCGGTGGTCGAATCTGGGGCAGGAGGAAAACCGCTTGTCGAAACACGTACAGCTTATATGCGTTACGTCGGACAGGGTCATGAGGTTGGTGTTGAGATTCCTGTGCGGGTTACTGACAAAATGTTGGGTGAAGATGCGGCTCAAAAACTCATGGAAGGGTTTGAACGAGAATACCATCGTTTATATGAACGCTCGATTCCTAATTTGGATGTGGAAGTGTTGACTTGGGTCTTGTTGGTGAGCACAGAACGTGATCTGTTATACAAACCTTCAGAAGAACCTAAAGTCTACGAACCTCAAGTGATGGGAAAAAGGGTTTTGATGGATACAGAAACTGGTCAATTTATCACTGCAAAGGTCTATGATCGAACTATCCTAAAACCCGGAGCCCAAATGCAGGGGCCAGCCGTCTTGCTCGAAAAAGACACTGCGACGGTAGTGAGCGTCCGTTTTGAGGCGACGGTTCATGCGTTTGGTTATATAATTTTAACACGAAGAGAGGAGGAATTAATGAGTAAAACATCTGCATTATCCACAATCCATATGCATGTGATGTGGAACCGCTTGATCTCGGTGGTGGAAGAACAAGCCCAGGCTCTGATTCGTACTGCTTTCTCCACAAGTGTTCGAGAAGCAGGCGATTTGGCAGCAGGTGTGTTTGATCGTCAAGGACGCATGCTGGCTCAGGCGGTAACCGGCACTCCCGGCCACATCAATTCAATGGCTGAGGGTGTGGTGCATTT
>JAAZXX010000654.1 GCA_014239995.1 Verrucomicrobiia bacterium | reverse complement strand
TTTCCAGATGAGCTCAACAGCAAGCAAATCGGACTTTGTCCATGAGGTCAGGGAAAGTGTCGCCAAGGTGGTCGTCGGTCAGGACATTGTGGTCGAGCGGCTTCTGATTGCTCTCTTTACCGGTGGGCATCTGCTTTTACAGGGAATGCCCGGGCTTGCCAAAACCCTCCTTGTGAACACACTCGCGAGAGCTGTTGACCTCAAGTTCAGCCGTGTTCAATTTACGATTGATCTTCTGCCATCAGATATCATTGGCTCCGAAATACTGGATCAGTCGAGCAATCAATTCAGAGTTCACCGGGGCCCGATCTTTACCAATCTCCTGTTGGCCGATGAAATCAATCGGGCGGCTCCCAAGGTACAAAGTGCCCTTCTGGAGGCGATGCAGGAGCGTAAAGTGACCATTGGCAATGCCACGTTTAAGGTTCCGGCTCCCTTTCTGGTCATTGCGACGCAGAATCCCATTGAACAGAGCGGTACGTTTGAATTGCCGGAGGCGCAGCTCGATCGTTTCATGCTCTGCCACCGCCTCAACTATCATTCGGTGTCTGAAGAGGAGAGTATTGTGAACAAATACCTCGATATCGGCATTAAAAAGGAAAAAGAGGGAGCGGTTGTGCAAAGTGCCTTTGACCTGGTCAGCGAAAAACCTGTGGCGACGATGGATGATTTGGTGGCGGGGATGGAAGCTGTACAGAAGATCCATATCAGTGAAGTCTTCGTCAAACATTGCGTGGAACTGGTTCGCAGAACCCGCAGGAAAGCCGAAATCGAACTGGGTGGTAGTCCGCGCGCCGGAATTGCCCTGATGCAGGCGGCTCGGGCCCGCGCATTCGTTCACGGCCGTGATCACGCCATTCCTGAGGATCTGTTCGCACTCGCGGAGGATGTGCTCCTACATCGGATGCGCCTGACCTATGAGGCGCTTGCGGAAGGAAAGAGTGGTTCCTCGGTGTTACGGCAAATCATGGCTGAAATGGGATGATGGCACCTGATGGAGCATTTTCTTGAAACGCACGATCGTCTGAATGAACGCCAGTTCCTGATTGCGGTCAAACGTCTGGCAGACAGCTTGAGCTATGGGACGGACAGTTCTCCCTTTCTGGGAGCCGGTATCGAATATGTGCAATCCCGGCTCTATCAGATAGGCGACCCCATCAAGTCCATCGACTGGAGGGTTACCGCAAGGACTGGCAAGATCCACGTTAAGGAATTCGAATCGCCCAGGCAGCTTCCTGTTTATTTCCTCATTGACACCTCGGCTTCCATGACCATCCGGTCGACGACCATCAGCAAGTATGCGCTTGCGGTGCATATTGCGGGTGGACTGGCCTTTGCTGCGCTGGATCGTATCAGTCCGGTTGGAGTGGTTGGAGTGGGTGAATCGAGCTTGAGGGTTACTCCATCGTTATCCCGCATTCAGGTTCTTCAATGGTTGCATCGCCTGCGGAGATACCGTATGGACGAAGGAACCACGCTTGGAAAAAAATTGAAACAACTGGCACCAAGTCTTCCCAACAGGGCTGTCCTGATGATCCTGAGTGATATGCATGATCCTGAAGCCGTCGAAGCGTTGAAACCCATGGCTCAAAAACACGATTGTGTTGTGCTCCAATTGATGGATCCCGCTGAAACGGGCGGTAGTGGTGCCGGATTCTTTCGTGGACGTGAAGCGGAAACAGGGACTGGGTTTATTGCACATGGGAAGCATCTCTGGCCCGATGTGAACAGACTGCATGATGTGCTGCCCAAGGCACAGATTGATCATCTTTTGCTCAAGACACAGGAGCCAGTTGAGTATCGTCTTCGCCGTTTTTTCAAAATGCGTGGACTTGCCGAAAGGGGAGTACGATGAATCTCTCAAAAGCTGCATGCTATTTTTTTTCTACCTGGATTCCCCTGCTGGTGCTCTCGCAGGATACGGAAACCAGACCTATCCCTGTTTCGTTTATTGGAATGGAAGCTGAGATCAGTCAGTGGGTGATACAAGGCACTGAGGTTAGAGTCAAAGCTATGGCTGATCGTGAGGTGCCTGTTGTCGTAAGGGTGGCAGCGACGTATCCGCACGGCAGTGATCACCGTTATGACCTTGTCTATTACGGTCTGGAAGAGGGGCAGTTCAACCTGTCCGACTTCATGGAAAGGTTGGATGATCGCGATGACTCGTCCATTCCACCGATCATGGTGAAGATCTCCTCGAGTCTGCCTGCTGGTCAAGTAGAGCCGAGCTCCTTGGATCATACCGTACTGCCAGCGCGTGGTTCCTACCGTAAGCAATTGATCCTGATCGTGCTGGCTTGGGCAGGGGTGCTGCTTGGTATTCTTTTCTCTGGTCGGTTTGGAAAGCAGTCCGCTGCTGTCGCAACTGAGCCAACCACAACGCTTGCAGAGCGCCTGCAACCCATTGTGGAAAGGGCGATGCTGGGTCAGCTTTCCAAGGATGAGCAGGCTGCACTGGAGCGCATGTTGTTTACTTGGTGGCAAAGAAAACTGAACCTTCAGGAAATGGAGCCGGTGTCTGCTCTTCGAGTGCTCAGGGAGCATGAGGAGGCCGGTCCGATATTTCGAGCCCTCGAGGATTGGCTTCATAAGCCCGGAGGCAGCGTGGATGCAGA
>JAAZXX010000653.1 GCA_014239995.1 Verrucomicrobiia bacterium | reverse complement strand
CCAGAGCCCCGCACATGGGTTTTCAAGCCAAGGGATCTCAATGGGGAGAAAAAGAACTCGGGCTCTGTCCGTTACCGCGTCTGGGGCGAGCACTTCGCCCATCTGGACATTGCACACGGACAGGCCATCGAGAGTGGCCCTACCTATCCGAAGACTTTTGCAAAACAGGGGGTACCTTTCAACGGAAGATACCGCATTCGCGTCCGGGCGACGGCGGTAGGGCGTCAGCATCCCTATGATCCGGAGATTTTCCCGAACGATCTTGGCCTTCCGCTGCAGCTGGGACTCTGGCATGTACCCGAAGCCGGGCTGCTGGGAAAGCGAGCCTCCGAGGGCAGGACACTCATTGGCGTATATGACCTCCCCGACGAGGAGCCCAGCGACATCGAAACCACTGTATGGATGCCTGCCGGTTCCACACCTTTCGTACATTGGATCAACGGCCCCGGTGCATCCAAGGCCATCCTGCGCAAGGTCGCAGAACGCTATCATCCCGAGGCGATCAGGAAATCCAGATCGAAGGTAGACCGCCTGCGTGAGCAGGGCCTGCCAATTGCAGAGGATGCACTCGTCCAGAAGGTTCACATTTCAGATGTCTACCAGGGTCCACGCATCCGTTTGTTCCAGATCACAATGGAAGGCCCCCTGTTTCCAGAATGGCCCCCCCCCGGACATCGTAAGATCATCGGTCCTGAGACAGATCCCGAGGAGGTGGATATTCAGGAAACCCTGCTTGCATTTGCTTCCAAGGCATTTCGACGCCCCGTCAGCAAGCAGGAGGTTCTTCATTACATCCGCTTTGTCCAGCAGCAACTGGAAATGGACGTTCCAAGATCTGAAGCACTCAGGCAGGGTTTGACCGCCATTCTCTCATCCCCTGGCTTCCTGTACCTGGGTAAAGACTTTGCGGAGGACGGCAAGGCACTGGATGCATTTGAACTTTCCAGCAGACTTTCCTACGCACTTTGGTGTTCGATGCCGGATGAGCACTTAACGGGACTGGCTGCATCCGGTGAACTCCTGCAAACGAATACCTTTGCATCCGAAGTGGACCGTCTGCTGGATGACCCACGCTCGATGGCGTTTGTGGAACATTTTACCGACGCATGGCTACAGCTGTACAAGATCGGAACCATGCCACCGGGACAAAAACAATTTCCTGCTTACTATCGTGACCGGCTGGAAAGCGCTATGAAGCAGGAAACGCGTTTGTTTATCGCCGATGCCATGCATCACAACCATCCGGTCCAACACCTGCTTGACTCTCGGCAGACCTTTCTCAATGGCAACCTTGCCAGGCACTACGGCCTGACGAACGTGGTCGGTCCTGAGTTCAGGAAAACTACGTTCCCCGATGCTGTCCGCCGCGCAGGATTGCTCGGCCATGCCAGCGTGTTGACCGCAAGCGCCAATGGCGTGGAAACCTCTCCTGTGGTCCGTGGGGTCTGGTTACTGAACAATATCCTTGGCACCCCTCCTGCAGAGCCTCCGCCTGATGTCTCCTCCATCGAGCCGGATACACGTGGTGCGATCACGATTCGCGAACAACTGGTCAAGCACCGGGCTATTGCCACCTGCGCAGACTGTCACGCCAAGATCGATCCCTGGGGGTTTGCTCTCGAGTTTTACGACCCGATTGGGAGTTTTCGTGCACATTACCCATTGCTGACACCCAGCGGCCGGATTGCCAACCGCCCGGGCAAACCGGTGGATGGTTCGGGCCGTCTTCCAGATGGAGGGCTCCTGCGGGATGACAGCGATTTGCGGCGGGAACTCATCAAAAGGAAAGATCAACTGACACTGAATCTTATACGCAAATTCCTCACATATGCCACGGGGCGTCAACTGACATTCCGGGACCAGGCTGAAGTGAAACGCATCCGGCAGAAGCTTTCCGGATCAGGTGAAGGGTTTCGCGATCTGATCAAGTTCTCTCTCCAAAGTAACATCTTCAAGCCTGAAGAATGAAACAAAGACAAGGTCCTTTCAGTGGGCCATAAAAAAGGCTGATACCTGAATGAGACCTTCAGGAAAGTCCTGGAAAACCCATTCCTCGAAAGCGAACCGTTTTCGAAATTTCAGACCTTACGGGTGACTGGCAAGAGCACCCTTGATTCCGTCATTCGAATCTCGCGGGAAAACACTCGGGCACAAGGGTCCTGGCCATAAAGCACGTGCGCCCGAGATGGTAACCCATGGCTGATTGCCTGTCCTTTCCGTGTGATTGCAGCCTGGTCTCGATGCACACAGGGAAGGAAAGGAGCCGGCTGGTTATCTTCCCCACAGGACGGATCTTAAGTAAGCCCCACCAACGCTCATACCTGGGGAATGCATCCACTTCGTCAACAATCGTTGGATCAGGCAGCATCTGCTTTTGAACGTCACGAAAAAGAGTTTTAATAATGCAGTGAAAATATACCTTGAAAAGGCGTTTTGTCTCCATAACCATGTGAAGATCAATGATTCTAACTTGGAAAGAGTGCATGAATATGGAGGGGTTATTACAAAACGGGGCATGTTTTGTAATTGGCAGCACCACTCAAAAACTTAAGGTTCGAGGATGTGCTTGGCCGATGAAGCGAAGGTCGAACCTACCCATCTTGACTGCCTGATTC
>JAAZXX010000652.1 GCA_014239995.1 Verrucomicrobiia bacterium | reverse complement strand
ACGTTGTGAGAAGCGAGTCAATCTCTCCCGGCGAAGCCAGCAGTTTGGATTCGATCTCCGAAAGGATACTGACCGTTTCCTCAAGAGGTGTCCCTACCGGAAGACTTAATTCAAAGGTCACTTCACCCTGGTGCACTTCGGGCAGCAATTCAGTGTTAATGGTCGTCGCCAACCAGATTGTCAAGGCAGTCACCCCAAACACCATTCCAAAGATGCTGCCGGGTCTTTTCAGCGCCACTTCAAGCCAAAGGGGATAACAGCGCTCGAGCCAACCGGTGGCTTTTTGGGTGCATGCGATGGGCCAGTAAAAAAGAATCACCCCAATTTTGCGAAGCAAAGGCACCATGTGGAAGACAACCACAGAACATATGCAAAGGATCGTCTTGGCGATCAATTTTCCAAGAAACTCCATGACCAGTCCCAATCCACATTTAATGATGGTGTAAGGGAACAGTATCCTTGCCCATGTGCTCGACATCGCACTCCAGTCGGCACGAAATCCATCCAGGGCCATCCAACGCTTCCAGCTCAGCGGCAGCATATCCTTGCGCTGGATATCAGGCACGGACCGACTAGCAAGCATGGGAATAAAGTAAACAGCGACCCCAAGGGATGCGATGAGGGAGATCACCACTGCCATGCCAAGATCTCCAAAAATCTGCCCCGCAATTCCTTCGACGAACACCATCGGCAAGAACACCGCAATGGAGGTCAATGTACTCGCGGTCACTGCCCCACGCACCTCCTTGGCCCCACGCACCGAAGCGGTCTTGAGATCATCACCTTCCTGAACGCAACGGTAAATGGACTCGAGAACCACAATGGAGGAATCCACCAGCATACCAACACCAAGTGCCAAACCGCCCAATGACATGATATTCAGGGTCACCTCCGAGAGATTGAGGGGCGCAAAAGTTATCAGGATGCTCATCGGGATACTGACTGCCACGATGAGCGTACTCTTGATATCCTTAAGGAATAGGAAAAGCACCAGCACGGCAAGTATTCCTCCAATCAAGGCTGTTTGCCTGACTTCCCGAATACTGTTTTCAATAAAAATAGATCGATCGGCTACTACCTGGAGAAGTGCCCCTTCGTCCCGCGATAATTGCAATGCAAGTCCTCGTTGAGATGGGAATGCCATCGAGCGATTCTGGTGACTCATCCACTGCATCAATAGCGACTTGGCGGGTGGTTGCAGACTTCCAACGGCTGACTTGATGGCGCGTGCCACTTCCACGATGTTGGCGTCCGCCTCCTTGTAAATGTCCATTTGAACACTTTCCAGCCCGTCCGTCCGTGTAAGGATTTCACGCTCACGGTGAGAGCGTGAGACACTTCCCAAGTCTTTGATTCTGATTTCTCCATCAAGGTCACGCCGAACGATGGTGTCCTCAATCTGACTTTGATCCGTGTATTCATTGAGAGTCCGGACCATAAACTCCGATCTACCCTCTTGAACCATGCCTCCGGCCATGTTGATATTTTCCTGGCGCAATCGCCCCATCACATCCTGAATAGAGAGGCCCGTACGTCTCAGTGCTTCTTGGTTCAGCATGACGTGAATTTCCTCCTCAAGGCCACCACGAATCCGGACAGCTGCCACCCCTGTGATAGGCTCCAAGGCACGACGAATTTGTATCTCAGCCAAGCGCCTGAGACGGCGCAATCCCACTTCACCCTCATAACGCACTCCCTGACCGGAAAGGCTCAATTCCATGATGGGGTCAAGAGATGGATCGAAGTGAAGGATCAGAGGTTGCTTGATTTCCTGAGGAAGAAACACCTGATCGAGTTTCTCCAGGGTGTCTTGGGCAGCCTGGGACATATCGGTTCCCCAGAGAAACTCCAAAACCACATCACTGATGCCCGCCCTGCTGATACTGCTGATTCGGTTCAAACCGTTCACGACACCCAGCACTTCTTCAACGGGACGGCTGACTTCGTTTTCCACCTCCTCCGGGGCAGCACCATCGTATTCAGTGCGCACCGTCAGGGTGGGATAATTCAACTCGGGCATCAGCGTGAGGGGAAGCCGCTGGAAAGAGAAGAAACCAAAAACAACCGCGGCAATGAATACCATCAAGACAGCCACCGGCCTGTCAGTCGTGAAATGCGAGGTAGAGCTCGGTGATCTCGGAGGAGCCATATGGTGTGGGTTGAGACCGTCAGACTTAGCTGTCCCTGTTACTTTTGGTGATCGAGGGTGGTGGAGACTGCGTCTGTTCGCCGTCCGATTCGCTTGAGTCTGCCTTCGCTGAAAACCTGACCACACTACCATCCTTGAGACCCGTCTGGCCCGCAATGACCACCAGATCGCCCGATTTGAAGGATGTGGAAGGCTCCACATTGTCAGGATCCTCAAGCCCCACCTCGAGCAACAAACGCTCCGCTGTTTGGTCATCTCCAATTCTGAAGACGAAGCGTTGTTCCCCATCGTATACAATGGCTTTCTTGGGGAGTAGCAGAGCATTCGACTTGGAGGATGTAACGATCTCGGCATCTACATACATACCCGGTCGCAAGGATTTGACTTCCTTGAATCCCACGGTGACCTTGACGAGTCCGGATTTGGACTGCACGACTGGAGCCACTCGGAGTACCCCCCCGAGAAAGG
>JAAZXX010000651.1 GCA_014239995.1 Verrucomicrobiia bacterium | reverse complement strand
CGAGGGCATTTCCCCAGTTTCGGGGGCTGCATCGTTAAGGAGGCTCTCCACCAGTTGACGTGCTTGTTGGGACTCTGTATCTGGTACCTGTAGCCTGATTCCACCGGTTGCCATGGAATACCCATCCATGCTAAGCGAGGCAATTTCGTCGGTGACGACAGGGTGAAAGCCTGCAGTGAGCAATCGTGCTTTGACCAGTTGGACCTCGGCAGAACTGAAGCTGCTGAAGATGACGGAGAGACTCATGGTGTTTTGACGCGTTTTGGAGCCTCTCTTCTATCTCATGGGAAAACCAGCGCCAAGGCGTCCTGCCATTTTACTAGCCATTTTACCCCCCATTTTATCCCCCATTTTACCCCCCATTTTACCCATCATTTTCTGCATTTTACCCATCTTACGCATCATTTTCTGCATCTGACCGAAACGGTTCATAAGATTGTTCAGTTCAGCTACCCTGACGCCACTGCCCTTGGCGATGCGTTGCCTGCGTCTACCGTTGAGAATCTGGGGTCGATTCCTCTCCTCAGGTGTCATGGCGCATATCATGGCCTCCATGCGCTTGAATTCCTTTTCTTGTTTTGAAAGGTCTGCACCACCGATCATGTCACCCCCGCCAGGGAGCATTTTAACGATGGATTCCAGAGGGCCCATTCGTTTCATCTGTCGCAGTTGATCGAGAAAATCATTCAGGGTAAATTCACCCCTGCGCATTTTCTCCTCCAGTTTGCGGGCCTCACCCATGTCGACATTCTCGGCCGCTTTCTCGACCAGACTGACCACATCTCCCATACCCAGGATGCGGGTGGCCATGCGCTCTGGGTGGAAGGGTTCAAAGTCCTCCAACTTTTCACCAGCACCCGCAAATTTAATGGGTTTGCCCGTGACAGATTTTAAACTCAAAGCAGCGCCGCCTCGAGCATCGCCATCCAGTTTCGTCATCACCGCGCCGGTAATGCTCAAAGCCTCATCAAAGTGGGATGCCACGTTCACAGCCTCCTGACCGGTGGCGGCATCCAGCACCAGAAGGATTTCATCTGGACGCACATGATCTCGCAAGCGCACCAGTTCCTGCACCAGGACTTCATCAACCTGAAGCCTGCCTGCAGTATCAAAAATGAGCACGTCACAGTCTTGTTCAGCCGCTTCCTTTCGAGCTTCCTTAGCGATGGCCAAGACATCTTTTTCCCCGCGCCGTACCACGGTTGGGATGTTCAATTGCTTGCCGAGTGTCTCGAGCTGGTCCATGGCCGCCGGGCGGTATACATCAGCTGCCACCAGTATGGGCTTCTTTCCCTGCTTGATCAGCCATTTTGCCAACTTGCCACTCGAGGTGGTCTTGCCAGCACCATGTAGCCCTACCATCATCATGCTAGCGGGTGTTGCCTTGAGTTCCAGACCGGTATTCTGTGAACCAAGCAATCCCACCAGCTCGTCATTAATGATCTTAATGATCTGTTGACCAGGCTGGATGCTTTGGATCACCTTCTCGCCAACGGCTTTTTCCTTGACGCTATCAATGAATTTTTTGGCAACCTTGAAATTGACGTCTGCGTCCAGCAAGGCCAAGCGGACTTCACGCAGGGACTCTGCGACATTCGATTCATTGATCTTGCCCAGGCCTCTGAGGTTTTTGAAGACATCCTGTAATTTGCCCGATAATGACTCAAACATGGCTCCAAACTACGAGAAAGCATCAACCATGACAAGCCGCATGCGAACCAGATTGCCTAATTTACGACTTTCATTGACAACAAGCCCCGTTATGCTGCTGACCCACTATGGGTTGTAACCATACACAACGAGAGAAACGCGCCCCAGGGAGTCTCCTTTGGTATATCATTGTCTTCTTGAGTCTTGGGGCCGCGAAAGCGGGGGATGTGTCCTTTGCGCGCGATGTATTGCCCATTCTCTCTGACAATTGTTTTCATTGTCATGGCCCAGACCCGACCCAGCGTAAAGCAGGCCTCAGATTGGACGATCGAGAATCCGTCCTCGGCGTGACGGAGGATAAGGCGATGATTGTTCCCGGCAAACCCCACTCGAGTGTGTTGGTAGAGCGTATTCGGAGCTTGGATGCTGAAGAGATCATGCCTCCTCCCGAGACCAATAAAATCCTGGGAGAGGCTGAAAAAAAACTCCTGGAGCGATGGATATCCGAGGGTGCAAAGTGGGGTGAACATTGGGCCTTTCTACCTCCCAAGCGCTCGAGTGTGCCATTGGATGCGGGGCATCCCATCGACTACTTCATCCAACAACGCCTGCATCAGGAGGACTGGCATCTTTCGGAACCAGCCCCACGACACACCTTGTTGCGAAGACTTTCGTTTGATCTGACAGGTTTACCTCCTTCTCCGCGGGACGTGACCGATTTTGCTGCTGACATGTCACCGGATGCCTTGTCTCGCCAGGTGCATCGACTCTTGAATTCGCCGCATTTTGGGGAACGCATGGCCATGTGGTGGCTTGATGCAGCACGATATGCCGATACTGACGGTTATCAGGGAGATGCCATTCGCAGCCATTGGCCCTGGCGCGACTGGGTAGTGAACGCTTTCAATGCCAACATGCCCTTTGATCAATTCACAATGGAGCAGTTTGCTGGAGACTTGCTGCCTGA
>JAAZXX010000650.1 GCA_014239995.1 Verrucomicrobiia bacterium | reverse complement strand
CGGGCAGGAGCGCTTGCCGGTGATCACCACCGCTGGTATCGTGCGACTAGGGGAGTTGCTGGGGGGCAGATATCTTGAAACATCGGGCCAGCGGACCGGACAGCCGTGAAGGTCATCGTTGTTCTTGATCGAACACGTGTGTGTTGGAACGGTTTGCACCGAACAAGGGAGTGAGCTATAGTTGCAAACAATCCCGTTTCCATGACCATGTCATGTCATAGCGTATTTGAAAGAGACCCGTGCGATGGATCCCTTGTTTCAGCATCGGGCAAGGTTCAGGTCATCCAGGACGCTTGTTTTTCAATTAAAAAAGGTATCAGCTTGTTGCAGATACCAAAGCCAGCGGCGTGGCGGGCTCGAGGGTTTCCAATACGAACCTCGTCCACAACAATGAAAGCTAACATGTTCAAATTAACCACGTATGTAATCGCTCTCGTCCTCTGGAGCTACCTGCAGAGCGCCTCCATCTTGCAGTCAGAGGAAATGCCTCCAGGCCAGGAAGGTTTTGTCACCATTTTTGATGGCCGAACCCTGAATGGCTGGAAGGCCATGCCTTCCAACACCGCTGGGGCATGGACCGTGAAAAACGGGATGATCGTAGGCAATGGCGACCATGGGCGCGGTTACCTTACACTACAATCACCCAATGGAGGGAATATGGAGGTCGCGGACATGGAGTTGACATTCAGTTATCGCTTCCCTGGAAAAGGCAACAGCGGCGTCAGTATTCGTGCGATTCCCGACAAGACCCAGACACGTCGTTTCCAGAGTTATCATGCGGATCTCGGTCACCTTGGTATCGGTGGAAATGTACTTGGTGCGTGGGATTTTCACACTCCCGGGCGACGAGAACATCGTTGTTTTCGTGGAGATCGTCTGGTGATTGATAAGGATGATGTTCCTACGATCGTACCGATAGAGGAGGCCCTGACCTCGGGCGATATTCACAAAGGTGACTGGAACCACGTTCACATCATCGCCAGGGGGAACCATTTTCAACTGCTGATCAATGGCAAGCTTTCCAGTGAATTTTTTGAACATCTGCCTCAGGAAAAACGCTTGAAAAGGGGCATGATTCAACTCCAGTTGCATGATCCTGGTATGATCGTGCAGTTCAAAAATATGCAGCTAAAAATTCTCAAATAGGGTTTGAATGCACAGGAGATGCTTGATGTTTTGATCTGATCGTCTTTTGACTGGTATGAAACCTCTATCCATTCACCCTTTATCCATACCGGTTCTTCTCCTGTGTGCAGTGGCATTCTCGATGTGGAAACGCCTGTTGGGGTATGGCTTGGAGAGACCCGCTGCAGACGCATTTGCGAGGGTCTGTTGGAAAGGGAGTTTTCCATCTGCACCCAAGGCCATGACATGCCGATGACAAGATGCGAATCTTTCTGATCACTTTCTATCTGCTCGCCGTGATGCCCGTGCTCGGGGTGGCTGAAAGGGCGGGGGGACGCCTTTTTTCACTCCACGTGAAACCCCTTCTGGCAGGCAAGTGCCTTGCCTGCCACGGTGAGGATCCACAAAAGATTCAAGCTGAACTGGATCTTACTTCGCGGGCGGGCCTGTTTCGGGGTGGTGAAAGTGGCAAGCCTTCGCTGGTGCCGGGAGAGCCTCTCAAGAGTCCCCTGTATCTGGCTGCGACGCGTGCACACGAGGATGCATGGGCCGCGATGCCGCCCAAGGAAAACGATGCACTTACCAAGCCCCAACTGACCCTGTTGAATCGGTGGATTGCATTGGGTGCTCCCTGGCCGGATCCAAGGGATCAAGCGCTTCATATCGAGGAGGAACGTTCCAAGCCGATCACCTCAGAGGGGGTCATGGTCCCTACCAGTGGCGGACTTTCGGATGCCTGGACCTACCGCCGTTACCAGCCAGCGGACTTATGGGCATTCCGCCCAGTGCTCAAACCGAGGCCGCCTGAAGGCATGGATCACCCCATTGATGCCTTTGTTGAGCGCAAGCTGAATGCGGCAGGGTTTGCGTTCGCACCGCAGGCTGACGGTCGTACCTTGCTCAGGCGTGCTTGCTACGACCTTACTGGCTTGCCTCCGACACCCGATCAGGCCGGACCATTCCTACTTGCATGGGAAAAAGACCCGGGCCAGGCATGGAGGAAACTCATTGATACCCTGTTGGTCAGTCCGCATTACGGAGAACGCTGGGGCCAGCATTGGCTGGATGTGGTGCGCTATGCGGACACCGGGGGATACTCTAATGATTACGAACGATCCAATGCCTGGAGATATCGTGACTACGTCATTCGTGCCTTCAACGAAGACAAGCCCTACGATGCCTTTATCCTTGAACAGATAGCAGGTGATGAACTGTGGGAAAAGCAGTCGCCGGACAAGAGGGACCCGTCACTCCAGGTGGCCAGCGGTTTTCTGCGAATGGGCCCCTGGGATCCGGCCATGGTGAAGGTAAAGCATGCCAGGCAGATTTGTATTGATGACATGGTCAATGCCGTGGGCCAGACTTTCCTCGGGATCACGATGCGTTGCCTGAAGTGTCATGACCACAAATTCGATCCCCTGCCAACGCGTGATTACTATCGGATGTATGCAACCTTTGCTGCCACCCAGCTGGCCGAACGACCGGCTCCTGTC
>JAAZXX010000064.1 GCA_014239995.1 Verrucomicrobiia bacterium | reverse complement strand
CCTGCTGATTTGGAAAAGGGTTTCCGGCACCCGAGCCGCTAGCCTGCGTGCTCGACTCGGCAGCGGGAGCCTTGACCTGGACGTGCACATGCTCGATGCCGGGAGCCCCCCGCAGCACACGCTCTGCGTCCTGCTTGATCTGTCCTGCAATCTCAGCAGTTCCGCCGTTCAGTTCAATAGACACGCTCACAGCGGCATTTTGGACAGACACCTGCTTTACCAATCCAAAGGAAACGATGTCGCGTGAATAGCCCGGATACGCTACCTGCTTTAGAAGCTCATGTATTTGCTCTTCGGTCATATAATGATTCAATTGTTCTGTTTAAAAAATGACTGCCTAGCCTTATCCTGCAAAATCGGGAATCAGGCCGTGGGGAGGACAGGTGTGAAACGTTTCACCACGTGGAGGTATGGTAGCGTGACACGTAACTTTGGCAACCGAGTTTTTGGACTGGTTTTTCAAAAACAGCCACCCTATAAGGAAGATTCACTCGCGTTTCAGGGGCGGGAAAAAGACCACGTCAAGGAAAAACCAGGAAGTAACCGATGGTTTTGGTGGGCTGGACTATTATCAACCTGATGCAATTTATTGGCAACATGCAAGCTATGAAAAGGGTAGTCATCCTGGTTAAGTCCAGTGAAGAACAGGATCAAAAACTGTCAAAACATATTGAAAACCAGTTAATTCTGAAAGGATATTCTGTCTATGTGGATGCAGAAAACAAAGCAAGTATGGCATGGGCAAAAGACGTAACCGAAAAGATCAGGGAGGCAGATGCCGTGGTACCACTCCTGTCCGACAAGGCATGCCACAGTGAAATTATCGCGTTTCAGATCGAGACAGCCCACGATGCCGCCCAGAAACAAAAAGGCAGTCCGATGATCATCCCATGCCGCGTCGGGTTCACCAGGGACCTTCCAGAACCCATCGGGGGTATTCTGGCAACCGCCACCCACCTTCTTTGGGAAACGGAGGAGGACAATCACGATGTGGTTCAGGATCTCGACGAAAGGATCAAACGCATTGATTCACAGAAGAAACCGTCAAAACTGGCACTCAAGCCCGGACTGCGCCTGGTGGCCAAACCAACCCCGAAACCAAGGCCTATTCGTGTCACCATTCCCATTCAATACGCCCCGAAAGGCCCCCTGCCACTGGAGCCTATCGGGGGTGCCGTTCCATTGCAGTCTGACTTTTACATCAAACGGGAGGTCGACGGACATTTCCGTGAAGCCCTTACACGCTACGACAGCATTGTACTCCTGAAAGGTGCGCGCCAAATTGGAAAAACCTCCCTTCTGGCCCGTGGCCTTCAGATGTCCCGCGAACGCGGTGCCAAGGTCGCTTTGACTGATTTTCAAAAATTCAATGCCTCGAATCTGGAGGATGTGACCCATTTCTACATCAGTCTGGCCGAATCCCTGGCCGAACAACTGGAGGTCGACGCCCTTCCGACGGACACATGGGATGAACGCCAAGGGCCCAACGTTAATTTCGAGCGATTTGTGAGCAGGGAAATATTGAAACCCCTGAATGCCCCCTTGGTATGGGGATTGGATGAAGTCGACCGACTCTTCACCTGTGATTTTGGCAGTGAGGTCTTCGGCTTGTTTCGCAGTTGGCACAATGAACGTGCCCTGGAACCAGGAGGTCCCTGGGCGGGATTGACACTGTGCATCGCATATGCGACTGAAGCCCACTTGTTCATCTCTGACATGAATCAATCGCCATTCAATGTTGGAACGCGACTCGGGCTCGAAGACTTCTCCTTGAGGCAAGTCCAGGAACTGGATCAACGCTACGGCAATCCTCTGAAAACCGAGGAGAAAACCCAGCGCTTTATCGAGCTGGTGGGAGGACATCCTTTTCTGGTCCGTCAGGGACTTCATGAACTGGCCACAAAAAAGCATGACTTTGAAATGTTCTGCCAGGAAGCGGACAAGGACGATGGCGTCTTTGGAGATCACCTCAGGCGCATCATGGTTCTACTGGCAAAGGATCCCGAACTGACCGAAATCATCAAAGGGGTCCTTGGAGGACTACCCTGCCCAACCCCTGAAAGCTTCTATCGCCTGCGCAGTGCAGGCATCCTGAGCGGCAATGCCCTGGACGACTGCGCACTGCGCTGTCAGCTCTACACCAGATTCCTGAAACGACACTTGATCTGAGATACAGATCCTCCTGGCCAGATCACCCCCTCATTCTCTTGCCGAAAAAGGGTTCGAAGACCCAAGGCCGGGGGACTGCGTGCAGGCAAAAAAACGGGTTGGGAAATATTTCTAAAAAAATCCTTGTGAAAAGTTTCACGATGGATAACGGTGAACGCACTTTTTACACGGCTGCGCGCACAGGCGCACGCCGCGACTGTTAGTTATCATCGGTCGATTTTCATGAAATTTTTGAGTAGAATCATACCCCTAATCTGGCTGAGCCTGGTGGCCATGCCCATGGCAGCTGTCGCTGCTGAACTGGAGCAAGACACAGCCGAAATCGCCTCCGAAGTGGCGTTCTCCGAATTGAACGGAACACATGCGGAGGATCATGCAGCAGAGGCACATCACGGCCTGCCACCGGCAGCAGTGCCCATTTTCGAGCTTGGACCAGTGGTGGTCACCAATTCCATGGTGGTTTCCTTTGCAGTGGCGTTGTTGTTGATCATTGGAGCCCAGATGGCCACTCGATCAATGAAAGACGTGCCCACTGGACTCCAGAACTTCTTTGAGATGCTTGTTGAAGGACTTTACCAATTCTTTGAGGAAATCCTGGGAAAGAAAATGGTCAAACAGACCTTTTGGTTTTTTGCTACTGTCTTTATCTACCTACTCAGCACCAACTGGTTTGGATTGATCCCCGGTTTGGGAACCATCGGTTGGGGACATGAGGTGAATGGTCATTTTGTGCTGACGGAACCCCTGCTTCGAGGTGCGAATGCCGATTTGAACATGACCGCAGGCCTGGCCTTGCTTTTCTTCTTCCTCTGGATCAAGTGGTCCCTTCAGAGCATAGGCCCGGGCGGCATGGTCGGGCACATCTTCTCAGTCAAGGGGCATGGCGGCGGTTTTCTCGGCATCTTCTTGGTGGCTGTTTTCCTTTTCGTGGGTGTGGTGGAGATCGCCTCGATTTCCATTCGTCCAATGGCATTGATGTTTCGCCTGTATGGGAATATTTTTGCAGGCGAAAATATCCTCGAAACGGTGATGCACATGGGTGGCTGGGGATTCGGTTGGCTTTTGGTGCTTCCCTTCTACCTCTTGGAACTTTTGGTCGGGGCAGTTCAAGCTCTGGTCTTCGCACTGCTTACCGCTGTCTTTACGGCGTTGATGTGTGAACATCACGAAGAGAAAGCACATTGAAATAAATTTTAATGGTTTGAGCATGGCTGGACCGTGTGAACCATTGAGTAAAAAGTAAAACACGAGAAAGGAAACATAACATGACTGGTAATATCGCTGTTGGACTTGCTGCACTCGGATCGGCCGTTGGTGTAGGTATCATCGGAATGAAAGCCGCGGAGGCCACCGGTAGAAATCCTGGGGCCGCAGGGGCCATTCGTAATCAGGCGATTATATTCGCCGCATTAGCTGAAGGGGTGGTCTTCATCGCCATTTTCTTGAGCAAATTCGCCGGTTAATAGTATTAGCTAATACACAGGGTCGGGCTGCTTAAGCTGCCCGACCCAATTTCCACGAGCATTTTATATGTCAATCATTACTTTTTTAGCGGCCTCCCAAAACCCTATCACGGAAGTCACCCAAGAATTCGGAGTGACAGGCCAACTTCTTTTCAGCCAGCTTTTGGCTTTTGGTGTGGTGGCATTTGCGCTGACCAAGTTTGCCTACAAACCACTGCTGCAAGCCCTCGAGGACCGCCGGAAAAAAATCGAGGAGAGCCTCGACAACGCGGAAAAAATCAAGACCGAGTTGGCGGCAGCCGAAGCTGCCAGGAAAGAGATCATGGAAAAAGCCAGCAACCAGGCCAACAAGCTCATCGAGGAGGCACGGGCAGCCGCTTCAAGGGTCAAAGATCAGGAAACCCAGAAGGCCATCACCCAGGCCGAACAGATTATCGCAAAGGCACGCGAAGCAGCACAGGCCGACCATGAGCGCATGCTCACCGAGTTGAAACAGGAAGTTGGCAGGCTGGTCGTGCAAACCACCGCCCAGGTGGCAGGAAAAGTCCTGACCGAGGAAGACCAGAACCGTCTGGTCACGGAGGCCAACAACCAGATTGCAGCCTGATTCAAAGAACAAGAAAAGAACAAGAGCCCCCTGGCACTTTTTAAAAATCAGATAAAAGATGAAAGTTTCCAAGCAAGCACGTCGAGATGCCAAGTCCCTCTTCAGGGCATGCATGGAATCAGGCCAGCTTAAGGAAGAACGCGTCAAGCAGACCGTTCAATCCGTGATCGCAGGTAAACCGCGTGGCTACATGGGTATCCTGAACCATTTTCTGCACCTGGTTAAAATTGACCAGCGCAGTCGCACTGCGCGGGTCGAGTCTGCCAGCAGCCTGGACAACGCAACACAGCAGTCCATCCAGAAACACCTCGCCGCCAGGTATGGCAGCACCCTCGCGGTCCAATTTGATGTCAGACCCGAATTGATCGGCGGGCTGCGGGTCCAGGTGGGCAGCGATGTCTACGATGGCAGCATTCGCAGCAGACTCCGTCGTCTCGAAGAGACATTCACAGCATAGCAGGTAGACCATTTAACAACGTTCAACGCTTGTTCCCTTTAAATAAGATCCTTCCAAAAACCCTATGAGCAACCTAGTAAAGGAAATTGAAGCACAAATCTCAGGAGCCAAACAAGGCGTTGCCAAGGAGAATATAGGCAACGTACGTGAAATCAGTGATGGCGTAGCCAAAATCGAGGGCCTGACCGACTGCATGCTCAATGAGATGCTTGATTTCGGCAATGGTGTAACCGGATTGGCCTTGAATCTCGAGGAAACCGACGTCGGGGCCATTATTCTCGGAGACTACACACAGATCAAAGAGGGCGCCGAGGTCAAAACCACCGGTAAGCTGCTGCAGGTTCCCGTCGGCAAGAACATGTTGGGGCGGGTCGTGAACGCCCTGGGCCAACCGCTCGACGGCAAAGGCTCCATCGACAGCGATGTTTACTATCCTGTTGAAAAAATCGCCCCGGGAATCGTGACCCGAAAGGCGGTCAGTCAACCAGTGCAGACTGGTATCATGGCCGTGGATGCGATGATCCCGATCGGACGTGGCCAGCGTGAATTGATCATTGGAGACCGATCCACCGGCAAAACCACCGTTGGGATCGATACCATCATCGCTCAAGCGCGTCAGAACAAGGCAGCCGAGGAGGCCGGAGACAAGGATTACCGCCCCCTCTATTGCATCTACGTGGCTGTTGGTCAAAAACAGTCCAACGTCGCTCAGGTGATCAACACCCTGGAAGAGGAAGGCGCATTGCCTTACACAATCGTGGTGAGTGCCTCGGCTTCCGATTCAGCGACCAACCAGTATCTGGTTCCATTCTCTGGCTGCGCCATGGGCGAGTGGTTCATGGAAAATGGTATGGATGCCCTGATCATTTACGACGATCTCTCCAAGCACGCGGTGGCATACCGACAGGTGTCCTTGGTGCTCAAACGCCCATCGGGGCGTGAAGCTTACCCCGGGGACGTGTTCTACCTCCACAGCCGTCTCCTGGAACGATCCGCACGGGTCAATGAAAAATACGGAAATGGATCACTTACCGCGCTACCTATCATTGAGACCCAGGCGGGCGACGTGTCAGCCTACATTCCAACCAATGTGATTTCCATTACAGATGGCCAGATTTACCTGGAAACCGACTTGTTTTATCAGGGCATTCGTCCTGCCATTTCAGTGGGATTGTCCGTCTCGCGAGTTGGATCCGCAGCACAGATCAAGGCCATGAAGCAGGTATCAGGGCGCATCAAGCTGGATCTTGCCCAGTTTCGCGAACTGGCGGCCTTTGCCCAGTTTGGCTCCGATCTGGATGCGAAAACCCAGGCGCAGCTCGAAAGAGGCAAGCGCATTGTAGAAGTCTTCAAGCAGCCTCAATACAATCCTCAGTCCGTCGAATTACAGGTAGCGGTCCTCTGGGCCGTTCAAAATGGTTATTTTGACAAGGTGGACGTCGAAAAGGTAAAAGACTTCCAGGACAAGCTCACTGATTTCCTGGTGACGCGCAAGGAAGACCTTCTGAAGCAGATCGTCAATGAAAAAGCCTTGTCAGATACCTTGACGGCGACACTGAAGGAAACCATCGAGGAGTTTTCCGGGACCTACCAGTAACCATCTCCAAAGAACCCAACGGATACCATGCCCAGCACACGCGATATTCGCCGACGGATCAAATCTGTCAAAAACACCTCGCAGATTACCAAGGCGATGCAAATGGTGGCAGCCTCCAAGATGCGTCGAGCCCAGCAGGCTGCGCTGGCGGGCCGCCCTTATGCCAACCTGATGAATCAGGTCCTTGCAGAGGTCACTGCGGGTGCGGGGGACTTTAATCATCCCCTGATTAACCCGGGCAAGGGCTCCAAGCGGGCTGTCATCGTAGTAAGTTCTGACAAGGGATTGTGTGGTGGACTGAACTCCAATCTTTTTCGAGAAGTGACAAAGATAGACACCAAGGAAACAGTCTATATTTCTGCCGGACGCAAGGCGGCTCAGTTTCTTGCACGCAGCAAGAGTGACCTGGCTGCCGAGTTCAGCTACAAGGATGCACCTGAGTTTGCAGAGGCACGCGCGATCTCCAAGATGGCACAGGAAATGTTTATCAAAGGAGAGGTCAGCGGTGTGGACATCCTTTTCACCAATTTTGTCACCACGCTTGAGCAACACCCGGAATTACGCACCTTCCTGCCTGTTGGAGAAATCAAAGGCATTGAGGCCGGTATTGAAGGAGAAAGCAGCCAGAAGGAACTGGAACGCTCCCAGGTCGAGTTCCTTTTTGAACCCAATGCAGGGGACGTGCTAGGCAACCTTCTGCCTCATTACCTGAATTTCCAGATGTATCAGATTCTTCTGGAATCCAAGGCCAGTGAACACAGTGCACGTATGGTCGCCATGAAGAATGCAACCGACAACGCCAAGCAGATCATCAAGGATCTGACCCTTGAATATAACAAGTTGCGCCAGGCGATGATCACCAACGAACTCCTGGAAATCACCTCGGCTGCGATGGCCCTTGGGTAGGTCGCGCAAGATCTTCTTCAAAAAACACCTTTCCAGAAGCGGTCCTAGTGGCCGCTTCTTCTTTTGCACTTCGCCAATGGTCATTGGCCGAAATAACCCCCTGTCATGCTGGAAGACAAAGATTTTATTGCCCTCTGGGAAGAAGTGACACTATTTTCTTGGGGTGTCCATTCAACTCACCATTCTTGGAAGCGGATCGGGCGGCAACTGCGCCTATGTGGAGACCTCGGGGACGCGCCTGCTTATTGATGCTGGATTCAGTGGAAAACAGATTCGTCAACGACTGAGCAGCATTGGTCGCACGCTGGAGAGATTGGACGGTATTTTGCTGACCCATGAACATTCTGATCACACCAAAGGACTTAAAGTAGTCGCTGCAAAGCTAGGTATTCCCGTCTACGCTAATCGACTCACCATGGATGCGGTCAGCAGCCAGTTCAAAAGCCAATTCAACCGCAAAATTTTCCACACCGGACAGTCCTTTGAAATCGGCGATGTCGAGGTGGAAACCTTCAGTATTCCGCACGATGCCCAAGATCCCGTTGGCTTTCTGGTTCGATCCAATGATGGCAACATCGGCTTCCTGACAGATTTGGGGCATGCTACTCGCATGGTGCTCGACCGTGTACGCCCTGCCAAGGCCCTCATTTTGGAGACCAATTACGATCTTCAACTCCTTCAGGAGGACACCAAACGTCCTTGGAGTATCAAGCAACGTATTACCAGTCGACACGGACATTTGAGTAATCATGCTGCCGGAGAGGCAGCCAGGGACCTGGTTTCAGGTCAACTCGAACACATATTCATGGCACATCTTTCCAGAGACTGTAATCATCCATCCCTTGCAGAGAAAACGGTAAGAGAGGAAATCGACAAAACAGGTGCCGGGCATATTCATATTCATCGTACCGACCAGAATGAGCCCTCCCCCACCCTGACCATTGGAGTCACCGCCTCCGGGTCATGCGATGCATCTATCGACCCTTCAGAGATTCCCACGACAGATGACCCACCGCTTCAACCATCGGCGAACTCCAGTCCTGTAAAAGAACCCGAAGAGCCCTCTGCAAGCAGCCAGAAACACAAGTCCTTCTTTGATGCACTGCAGGATACGCTTGAAACATCTCCGCCCCCTGACCCCTTGTCAAAATAACCTAGACAGAAGGCGCCCATGAACCAGGATCACCCACTGAAGATTCACCCTGAGCTTCCCTCCCAGCGGTCAACCCGTATCGGCATTATAGGGAGTGGTTTCATCATCAATGACTGCCACTTACCGGCCTACCGTAAGGTTGGATTTAATCCGGTTGCCATCGCTTCACGGAATTCGGAAAATGCCGAGGCGGTTGCTGCCAAGCATTCCATTCAAAAGGTCCACCCCTCCGTAAACTCTTTGTTGGAGGATGACAGTATCGAGGTTTTGGATATCGCTGTACCTCCAGATGTACAAGTCGATTTGATAGAACAGGTCTGTGCACGGGGGCGAGTCAGGGGAATCCTGGCCCAGAAACCACTTGGCATGGATTTTCTGCAGGCTCAGAAGGCTGTTCAACTTTGCGAGGATGCTGGCATCGCCCTGGCCGTTAACCAGAACATGCGTTACGATCAGTCTGTACGTGCCGCAAAAACCTTACTCGATACCCATCGCATTGGAACCCCAGTGATGGCCAGCATGGACATGCGCGGCATTCCCCACTGGATGCCTTGGCAAACCCGGCTGGGCTGGGTCACCCTGCGCATCATGTCGATCCATCATCTTGATTGTTTTCGTTATTGGTTTGGTGACCCTGAAGGTATTTTTTGCAGCGTGCGCACGGACCCGCGCACCTCATTTCCACATACAGACGGCATTTGTAATTATATCCTTGAATATGCAGACGGTTTGCGTTGCGTGGGCATTGACGACACATGGACCGGCCCTGCGCGTGAGGGGTGCCCAGGTGATATTCGCATCCAGTGGAGGATTGAGGGCTTGAAGGGCTTGGCCATGGGGGATATTGGATGGTGCAAGGATCCGTATACTTCCCCTTCATCGATCCGATATGCCAGCACGGGGGACGCATCC
Source organism: Verrucomicrobiia bacterium (assembly GCA_014239995.1). Taxonomy (GTDB): domain Bacteria; phylum Verrucomicrobiota; class Verrucomicrobiia; order Limisphaerales; family AAA164-E04; genus AAA164-E04. Next base: position 2,228 of record JAAZXX010000064.1, on the reverse strand, counting down.
TTTCATACGCCGGAATGGCAGGAAAGTTGGTTCCCAGATGCATTCATCGGCACCATGGCGCAGTTGCTGGTGGCCTTGGAAAAGGGAGAGGAACCCGCCATCAGTGGCCGGGATAATCTGAAGACCATGGCCTTGGTGGAAGCAGCCTACCTGAGTGCTGAATCCAAACGCCTGGTACGATTGGAGGAAATCACGGATCATCCTTCCAATAAATGACCTGTTTGACGAAAACGAAACTTCGACTACCATGCACCACAGCATCCAAGCCATTCAAGCAACATGAAACTAGGTATCATCAACAGCGCATTTGAACAGGTCGGCATGGACACTCATACAGGCCTCGAGCACATTTCCCGCATCGGATTTGATTGCGTGGACATCTTCACCGAGGCCAGCGAACTGAAAGCAGCGGAGGCAAGGGCGGTTCAAAAAACCTGCCGACGGCTCAAACTGCCCATCATATCACTGCCTGTCGTGGCCGTCGGACTCATCGATTTCAATGACCCTGTGCGTAGATTCCACGTCGAGCGATGCAAACGTTTTATCGATCTTGCCAACCGGTGGGAAGCAGACAACATTCTCCTGGTGCTGGGGGAATACATTTGGCAAAGGGAAGTCATTCCTCCGCAGGCACAGTGGGAGTGGGCATTGGAAACCTGTCGTGAACTCGGGGATTATGCTGACACAAGGGGAATCCGCATCGCGCTCGAACTGGAACCCTTCAGGATGAGCCTGATCAATGATGTCAGGTCCATGGCCAAGTTTATCAAGGATTGCGATCACCCCCGGGTGAAGGCCAACATTGACATCAGCCACCTCATGCTCTCCGACACCTCACCCAAGGAACTCAAAAAACTCCGAGGAGACGCCATTCACGTGCACATCAGTGATTGTGATGGTAAGGTGCATGGCGATCTACCGCCTGGCCGAGGCGTCGTTAAATTTGAACCCTATCTTCGAGCCATCAAGGACCTGCAGTTTGATGGGGTAGTTTCGATTGAACTGGAATACTCTCCAAATCCAAAACGTATTGTACAGTGGGTAGAGGAAGCTTACCGGGAAACAGCCCGCCGCATGGAACTCGCTGATTTGAGACCAGCCTAGCAACAGGCCATCATCCCTTTCCGATGTGCTGCTGCAGAATCAAGCAATGTCACGGGAATCACGGTCCACGGCTCAGGCTGGGAGACCTGGCTTCCTGCAGCATGTCAGATCGCACGCATATACATTGCAGGACAGATGATGGCAGGATCCCGTCTGCGAAATACCCTTCCAGGCTTTTGGCTAGCTCTCTTTAATGGGTTCTCCATTAATTTTTTGAGTGGTCTTGAAATGCAGTTTGGCTGCCTGCTCAAGCACGCCCTTACCATGCTTCTTCACCAGCGTCCTCCCAACGTCAATAACCCGCTGACTGGCACCCTTGGGAATCTCGAGGCCATAATGATCCGTCAACTGCTGCATCCTCTGGACAAAGGCATCCCGCGCCAAGATGGAGGCAGCAGCAACAGCCAGGTCGGATTCTGCCTTGTGACGCTGCACCAGCTCAATCTCGCGACCGGACGCCATCAAGGCATCAGCAATCGTGGACTTGGATCTGGCGAACTGATCACTGATGGCACGGACAGGTGGGGGTTGCATCTGATCCCTGCGCTGCATCAGGTTTTCAATCACGCGCGCATGCCCCCATGCCAGCATGGTATTCACGGAACGCATCTTGCCATAAAGGCGGTTGTATGCCTCGGGTCCAATGGGTACGACGGTGTAAAGACAGCCGGGCGTTTTTCGAATCATATCTGCCAGTGTCCTGATGCGGCGATCACTGGACACCCGTTTTGAATCCATCAATCCTCCCTGTTCAAATGCATCGACCATGGATCCATTCAGATAAACGCCTGCCACGCACAGTGGACCAAAGTAATCCCCCTTACCACTTTCATCTATGCCAATACGCGGATCACGACGGGTGGGATCCAGAACATCCTCGTAGCCCAGACGGGCCTCACCAAGGATCTCCGGTTCGAGGGTGAATCGCACAAACTCGTCGGTTCCCTTCCCTTGGATCACTAACTTTCCAGAACGGTAGTACACCACATTCTGCGTGTCCTTGGCCCCGGCAAAGATGGCATGGGGCACTTCACGAAAAACATACCCCTGCCCTTCCAGGATGCCATGAAGCTTGTCAGCTTGCCCGGAGCTGAGTTTACACGTATAGGTGGAGATCGTCTTGC